>JAJZVJ010000057.1 GCA_021845705.1 bacterium | reverse complement strand
CTGGTCACGACTATGGGCGCGCCCTTCATGGGTTTGTAAATGCGCCGCATAAGGTCTTCCGCCTGCTTCGAGGAAACGCCGACTACGACGCGGTCCGGCTTGAGGAAGTCCCCCACGGCGGTGCCTTCCCGCAGGAACTCGGGGTTGGAGGCCACGTCGAAAGGGAGGTGGTGCTTATTGTGGCGCTTTACCGTTTTTATGATCCAGTCGCAGGTGGCTACCGGGACGGTGGATTTTTCCACTATCACCGTATAGCCGGTCATGTTCAGCGCCACCTGTTCGGAAACCTTCTCTATGGCGGAGAGATCGGCCGAACCGTCGTCGCGGGGAGGGGTGCCGACGGCTATGAACACGGCTTCGGCGCGGTGCCCGCCGTGGTGCATGCCTTCTTTTATGGAATTAGCGAAGCGGAGGCGGCCGGCTTTCACGTTCTTTTTTACTACGCGCTCGAGGTCGTCCTCGTAGATGGGCATTACGCCCTTCAAAAGCATCTTGATCTTGGCCGGGTCGCTGTCCACGCAGACTACGCGGTGGCCCACTTCGGCGAGACACGCCCCGCTGACCAGCCCTACGTAGCCGGCGCCCACAACGCAAATATTCACTTTATCGTCCTTGCTCTTTTTCATTGATGGCTCCGATACCGATCCGGGAAAATTTAATTCCGTTCTTTAGCCGCCGTTTCGCTGTCTTTTTCAGGTTCTATTTCTTTGGCTTTGGCCAGTTCTCCCGCGCGTTTCCTCTCCGCCTTGCCCATGAAGAAGATGGCTATGAAGATGGCCGCAAGTCCCAGCCAATCCTCGCCGCTGGGGGGTTTCTGCCCGGCTATCAGCCACCAGACGAACAGCGTGGCCGTGGTGCCGGCTATCAGGGAGGTCAGGCGGTTTACCAGGCCCGCGAAAGTGGCGGTGCGGCCCTTGAACATGAACAGGAAGACGGAGAAGAAGGCCGAGATGCCGAAGGGGAGGCCCGAGAGTATCCCCTCTTTCCAGAGCTTGGGGGTGTGTACCAGCGCGTCCTTGAACTGGAACGCGAAGGTTTTGGGGTCGGCGGAAGGCAGGTTTATGGAGTAGAAGAAGACGGCCCCGGCTATCAGCAGGGCAAGCGTGGAGGTTATCTGCTCCACGGCGAAGAAGCCCTTGGTGTCGTACACGGCGTCCGGCTTGCGGGTATTCTTGTAGTAGTTGAAGATGTAGATGCGGATGGAATAAGCCGTCAGGTAGGAGGCGAGGATGGTCATCGCGGCGGCGTTGCCGAGAAAGTCGAAATCCCCCGGGCGGACGTAATAGAATTTTATGCAGACGGCGGCGAGGGCGAAGACCACGGCGAGGTTCTCTTCCCAGTAAACCGTCTTCTTCAGGATCCCCTGGCGGATCTGCAGTTCGTCCACCGCGCGGCTTATTATTATGACGCTCGCGCGCATGATGATCATGGCCACCATCACGGAGATGGGCAGCACGTACATCAGGGTGGTGGTGGGGATGATGACCGCGGTGCAGATGCCGGAGGGGATTATGTAGAGGAATTCTTTGGGCATGTCCATGCCCAGGAACTTTATGCGGGTGCTGGATTTGAACTTGTACCAGCCCCAGCCCAGTACTACGGCGTTGCAGATGAGCAGGCCGCCGATGGTGTTGTAGACCGTGTAGGTGTTGCCGTCCATACCCAGCACGGAGGCGAAATACTTGGCAAGAAAACCGGTCACTACGTAGAGTCCGAAGTAGCTGAAGGAAAGCTGCAGCAGTCTTTCCGTGGTCCCTTCGTGGGTTTTCTGCGTAAATACCGTCTTTAGCGTTTTCATCATAAGTTAATCTCCCGCCCGGCACGTTTTGTCGGGGATCTTCATTATATTATCATAAATAAAAAGGCCGCCGGCAAATGCGGGCGGCCCCTGCTTGTTCCCGGAACCGCTCAGGGCTTGGGTGCCCGCTTGCGGGAAAGTTCCGCCGCTTTCTTTATCTTCGCCATCAGCGCGTCCAGTTCGAAGGGTTTTACCAGGTAGTCCATGGCGCCGAAAAGGAGCGCGTCGTTGAGCGTGGCGGCGTCGTTCAGGCCGCTTACGGCTATTATCGGGATATGGGCGGCGGCGTCCTTGGCGCGGATGTCGCCCATAAGGCTTATCCCGTCCACCCCGGGCATCATGATGTCCATCAGTATTACGTCTGGCATCTCTTCCCGCTTGGCCGAATTGAAGAACTCGCGGGCTTTTTTGGGGTCCGAGAAGGTGCGCAATTCGCAGCCCGCGGCGGCAAGGCCGGTTTCGTAAACCTCTAGAATGGTCTCGTCATCGTCGACCGCCGCCACTTTTATCCGGGGTTCTTCTGCCATAGGGTTATTCTAACAAAAATACGGCTTATTTTTTGCGTCCGGCCTTCTTGCGGGCCTTGCCTGCGGCCGCCGGTTTCGTCTCCGGGACCGCGGCCGGTTTTTTCCAGACTTCCAGCAGCTGGCACTTGAAGGTTCCGCGCGTGCTGGGCAGATAAAATAACGTACGCAAGCCGTAAAGCTGGCGGCTGGAAATGAAATCCTGCAGTTCTTTTAGCTGGTCCTTGTTCTCTATGGGGATCAGCCGGTAGGGCTCTTTTATGGCGGCCAGGAGCGGCTTTATCTTCATGATGTCTTCGGTCTCTATTGTCTTCAGCTCTCCTTGCAGCGAGGCTTTGTTCTTGTAGGATTGAAGCGCTTCTCCCTTCAGCGGTTCGGCGCGCAGGAAAGAGGTGACGGCGGTATCCTGCGGCAGGGCGGCCACGGCTTTCTTTACTTCGCCGAAGGCGTAGGAGAAGGCTTCGCCGAACTTGTTGAGCGGGGCCTCGGTCCTGGTGAGCTCGCCGCTTATATAGGCGGAGATCCTCATTAATTCGCCCTGGTAGAAGACCATCTTGCTCTCCATGACGTTCTGCGAGTTTATGATCTCCGAATTGTCTATCTCGCGGAAAAAATCTTTTACCAGCTGGGGCTTTATGGAACCGCGCCGGGTGGTGAGGCTCTTGGCGGTTTCCTCCCTCATCAGGGCCTGCCCGTCCTGGGAAACCTCCAGGTAGTACCCCTGCCCGGTCTTTATGGAGGAGACCGTCATCCAGGCGGCTTTGGAATTGGCGTATTTTTCGTAGGGCCTGTACGCGGAAAGCGACGCGGCCGTAAAGGCTACGGCCGCTATGGCAAGGAGGCGTTTCATTTTTTCGCCTCCTGGCCGGCGGCCTTAAGCGCGTCGTTTTCGCAGGCCTTGTCCGCGGAGCAGGCCGAGCCGTACTTATAGGAGGCCAGCGCCAGCGCCAGGAAGACCAGGTTCTGCGTGAATTCGCGCGTTATGGAGTTGCTTGCGCCGCTGCCGAAGCAGCCGCAGGAGGTCAGTGGGAGGCCGCGCAGCCAGGCCTGGCCCAGCATCGCCTCGAAGAAAAGTAAAACCGCCGCGGTGAACAGGGAATTAAAGCGCGTGAAGATGCCGGCCGCCAGCAGCAGGCCGGCGTAAAGCTCTATCCACGGCACCGTGTAGGCCGCCCAGAGGGAAAGCTGGGAGTTCAGGACCTTGTAGCCTTCTATGGCGTACGCGAATTCTTCCGCCGGGGCGAGGGCTTTTATCAGGCCGGCGTAAATGAACACCCCGGCCACCGCCAGGCGCGCGAGCAGGCCGGCAACTTCCCTGGTCCCAGGTTTGCTGTTCATGGCTTTACCGCCCTCAGGAGATTGTCGAATTTCTTCGCCTGGTCAAGGAGCTGCCCGGAGCCCACGGCGCGCTTCCCGTTTATGAAGAAGGTGGGGGTGGCGTTGACCCCTTTCATGTCGCCTTCGGCCACGTCCAGGGCTATCCGCTTAACGGTTTCGGGCGCTACGGAGCAAGCCTGCATTTCAGGCCAGTCCAGTTTCAGCTGCGCGGCGTAGTCCCTGAACTCCGCGGGTTCGGTCTTCTCGAAAGCCCATTTCTCCTGGTTCTCGAAAAGCAGGCCGCCGTATTCCCTGAACTTGCCCTGCTCGCCGGCGCAATCGGCGTAGGCGGCGGCCCGCGTTGACCAGGGGTGGATGTTCGTGAGCGGATAGTGCTTGAAACTGACCCGGATGCCTTTGCCGTAGATCCTGAGCATCTCCTCTATCCCGCCGGCGGCGTGGCGGCAGGCGGGGCAGGAGAAATCGGTGTATTCGTAGATCTGGACCGGGGCGTCTTTGGGGCCGAAGGTGCGGAAATCCGGCGCGGGGCGCTCCGGGCCCAGGTTGAACTGGCGCGCGAGGAGCACGGCTATGGTGGAGATGAAAATTATAAAAAAGGCCAGCGCCAGCAGGCGCGCGTTTTTACGGTCTAGCATATAAGAATTATACAGTAAGTCCCCCGCGGAAATCTATATATTCATGGGGGAAGAGCCGCGAGATGTGAAGTCGGGGGCCTGGCCTGGGCGCTGCCCTGCGCACCCTGGAAGATGGAAACCCTTGCGTGGTTTCCCCCCAGCCGGGATAATAAGGCTGGGGCCCCCCCTTCCCCAAAGGGTGCGCAGGGCAGCGCCCCGGCCACCCCTCCGGGATATCCCGCTATATACAAAAAGGAGGCTGGCACCTTTTCTGGGGCCCCCCTCCCCAAAGCGGCTCCGGGGCAACCCCTTGCCAGGCCCCCGACTTCGCATCTCGCGGTCTCTTTGATGAGGTTATTTCTTGATTTCCGGGGCGATGATCTTTACTATTTTGGAGGGGGAGGTGGCGCCTTTTATGAGGAGTATCTTTTTGGCTTCTATGCCGAGCACCAGCGAGAGCTGGCGGATGGCCGAGGCGTTGGCGAGGCCGCGCTCCGCCGGGGCCTTGGTCCAGATCTCGTAGGCGTCGGGGGCTTTTTTGAAAACTTTTTCCCGCCGGCAGTCCGGGTGGACTTTTAGCTTTATGAACATCAGGCTATCAGCGACGCGGACGTCATGTCCGCCGGCTGCTCCAGGCCCATCACTTCCAGCACCGTGGGGGCGACGTCCGAAAGGATGCCGCGCGGGCGCAGTTTTACTCCCGGGGCGTCTTTCGCTATATAAATGAACTCCACCGGGTTGGTGGTGTGCGAGGTTTTGGGCATGTTTATCTTGTAATCCCACATCTCCTCGGCGTTGCCGTGGTCGGAGGTCACCATTATCGTGTAATCATGCTTCAGCGCCGCGTCCACCAGCATGGCTACGCTGGCGTCGGTCACTTCCACGGCTTTGACGGCGGCTTCGTAGATGCCGGTGTGGCCGACCATGTCGCAGTTGGCGAAGTTTACCAGTATGAAATCGTATTTTTCCGAGGCTATTTCTTTGACCGCGCGCTCGCGGACCTGCGGGGCGTTCATCTCGGGATGCTCGCCGAAGCTGGAGGGGTCCCAGGTCCCTTTTATTTCCACCGTATCCTCGTCCTTGTACGGCTCGGTGCGCTTGCCGTTGAAGAAGGAGGTGACATGCTTGAACTTCTGGGTTTCGGCGAGGCGCAGCTGTTTAAGGCCGGCGGCTGAGATGACTTCCCCGAGCAGGTTGTTCATGCCGCCGCCTTCGTCCATGGGGGGGAGGGCGCTGAATCTGAACTCGTCGTAATAGCGGGTGAGGCCGCAGTAGACTATATCCATTTTTTTCCAGCGGTCGCCGGGATAATCGTCTTCCACGAAGGCCTTGGTAAGCTCTATGGCGCGGTCCTGGCGGAAGTTGAAGTGCACCACCGAATCACCATCCTTCATGCCGGGGTAATCGCCTATGATCGTGGGGGGGATGTACTCGTCCACGATGGGCTGGCCGTTGGGGTTCTTCATAGTGGCGTAGTCGGTGGTGATGGCTTCTTCGGCGCTGGCGGCCTTGAGGCCCTCGGCCCTGGTGATGGCGTTATATGTGGCATCCACCAGCGCCCATTTTTCGCCGCGGTCCATGGCATAGTAGCGGCCCATGATGGTCCCTACGGCGGCGTTGCCCACTTCTTTTATCACTTCGTCCAGCATTTTAAGGAAGGAAAGGGCGCTGCGGGGGGGCGTGTCGCGGCCGTCGGCGAAGAAGTGTATGTAAACCTGCTTTATGCCGCGCTTCCTGGCTTCGCGCATGATGGCGTACATATGGTCCTGGTGGGCGTGCACGCCTTCGTCCTGGACGAGGCCCATCAGGTGGAGGGCGCTGCCTTTGGCCGCGCAGTTGTCGAGGGCGGCTTTCAGGGCCGGGCGGCTGAAGAAGGTCCCGTCCTGTATCATGTCCATTATGCGCTTAAGTTCCTGTATCACTATGCGGCCGGCGCCCATGTTGAGGTGGCCCACTTCGGAGGAGCCCTGGTAGCCCTTCGGGAGGCCGACGGCTTCGCCGGCGGGTTCCAGGACGGAATTGGGGTACTGCTGCAGGTAGCGCTTCATGTTGGGCGTCCTGGCGTTGCGCACGGCGTTGAACTTGTCGGGCCTGTACATCCCCCACCCGTCCCGTACTATGAGAAGAACTTTTTTCCTGGCCATATTATTGTCCTCGGGCTGAAGCGCCGGCTGAATATCGGTGTGACCGCTTACTGGTATTTTAGGAAATATAGAGAGCTTTGGGTAAATGAGCTCCTCCGGCCCGGCAGGGGGTGGCGGAGATTCGCTGGAGTTTAGGTATAATAAGTTCAGGTTTTGGTGTGTAAGGCGTAGGCGGGGCGGCAGGGGTGCTGCACTATAGCTCAATAATTTTAGCTTACGGGGAGAAGGCGGCGGGTTCCCGCTCCGGAAATAGTGAAAAATATTTTTTTAGATGAAATCATCGCGGCGCCCGCGAGGGGTGACGCCGATAAAGACGCTCTTAAGGCTTTAGGCCGGCTGCCTTTTGTGATCTATGGGGACGGCTGGTATGCGCCTTATGTGCGGGAGTATCTGGCGCGGTCCGGGCTGGAGGCGGCGTGCTGCTTTGTCGACGAGGGGCATACTTCCTCCGCCGGAACGGTCTCCTTCGACGAAGTTAAGCGCCGGTTCGGGAAATTTAACATTGTCATAGGGTTTGCGGACTTCAGGCTGGCCTGGAGCAAGCTGGCGCAAAAAGAGCGCGGCCAGGTCGCGGGGATATATTTCTTCGACGTGATGGGCCCGCTGCTGAATTATAATTTCGACCGGGCTTTTGTGGAAAGGCACAAAGAGAAGTTCGGCCTGGTCAATGAAATGCTTTGTGATGAGCTGTCCCAAAGAACGTATGCCGCGTTCTTAAGCGTTAAGCTGGGCGGGGCGGCGGGGCTGCTCTACGATGTCTGGCGCAGGGACCAGTATTTCCCGGAAGGGATAATCGGCCTGACCGGGCGGGAAGTGTTCGTGGACGGCGGGGCGTATACCGGGGATACTCTGCTTACGTTCCTGAGAAAGACTGATAATAAGTACGTCAGGTGCTATGCTTTTGAGCCGGAGCCCGGAAATACGGCCAGGTTGAACGCGCTGGCCGGCAGGCAGCGGTTCCGCGATGTGGAAATAATAGGCAAGGGACTGTGGAGCAAAGCGGCTGTGCTGAATTTTGCGGCGGAGGGGGGGACAGCCGCCTCCTCTATATCTGAAAAAGGGACCGCATCAATTGAAACGGAAACGATAGACAATGTGTCTCCCGGAGCCACCTTTATAAAACTGGACGTGGAGGGCGCCGAACTTGAGGCTTTAAAGGGCGCGGCCGCGACCATAAAGCGTAACCGCCCGAAGCTCGCCGTCTGTCTTTATCACAAACCCGGGGACCTGTTCGAAATACCATTGTTCATAAAATCGCTGGTTCCGGAGTACAGGCTCTACCTGCGCCAGCACCAGCCGGTTTCTTGCGAACTGGTCCTGTACGCGGTAATTTAGCGGAGAAGGGGTCCTGTGGGAATGTCCGGAGGGAAATATGAAGATACTTGTTTTGGATGATGATCAGGTCAGTCTCAGCATAAACCGGCTGATAGTAGAGCGCTGCGGCCATGAGCCCGTCGCCCTTTCGGACAGCACGCAGGCCCTGAAAGTTATCGCCGATAATAAGATCCAGGTAGTTGTCAGCGATTGGGTCATGCCGGGGCTGTCGGGACTGGACCTGGTGAGGGCTTTGCGCGCCGACGCCGCGCCGCGGCCATACGTCTACTTCATCGTGCTGACCGGGACAAAACTGGGGAACATAAATTTTATGGAGGCTATGGACGCCGGGGCCGACGATTACATGGAGAAACCGGCCAACATCGAGTTTTTAAGGGTGCGTTTGCGTGTAGCTGAGAGAATACTGAGGCTGGACACCGAGGTGAATACGCTGAAAACGCTTATCCCTGTCTGTTCCAACTGCAGGCGCGTCCGGCGCGACGACCAGGCGTATGAGAGTCTGGAGGCGTATATCTCAAAGAATTCCGCCATAAAGTTCACCCACGGCATTTGCAATGAATGTCTGGAAAAACTCTATCCGAAATACAAATAGGCGGTTACGGCAGTTTGTCCGGCGGAGGGGGCCCGGGCGCCATTTGTGAGGGGCGCCGGGTGAAGCCGCGGCGGTCTTATTCCGGCCGCGCGCGGATACTAGTGCTGCGCAAGTCGGATAGCCGGGGGGATGCGATTCCGGGTACGGTGCAGGGAATTGCGAATCAAGTATACGGTCCGCAGAACCTCAAGCACGGATGGGGAATGGCGGCCCCGTCCGGCTTGGCATAAGGAATTGCCTGTCAGGCAACTATATCAATGTGTCCTCCTTCCTGGGGCGCCTGCGCTTTGGCGGGAGCGGCAGCGGCTTGAAGTTTGCTTGCGGCCGCGGCCGCTATCTTCGCCAGTTTTTTAACGGCTTGCTGGTCACCTTTTGCGGCCTCGGCTTTGGTCTTGGCCAGAGTTTCAAGTGCTTCCTCCGTAGCGCTGCCTTCCTTTGCCTGGCTTTGCGCCGCCGTCGCGGCCACGTTCGCCTTGATCTGTTTGGCTGTCGTGGTTTTCAGGGTCTGCAGGCTCATTGACGAGCCGGAGCTTACTGGATTTATCATGGTTTTTCCTTTAATAACTGGCTTTCGCGAACGAATAGCAACAGCTATGTTATCCGTTTGTTCAAGGGAAAAGTTTACTGAAAAGTGAAAAGTGCGGGGCCAGACTGTGCCGGGAACGGAACCGCCGCCGGCAAATAAACCAGCCTGAGAGCGTAATAATAAAGCCGTCCGGGGGAACCCGGGCGGTTTTGATCTTAAGACCGAAAAGAGACGGTATTTTTCTCGCTTTTTGATATCATAGTGTAAAGCGGATATCTTTCGCGTACCTCCGCCAAGGCCGGCGGAAGGGGTGTAGGTCTGAATCAGCGCGGAGCAGCTGCAACTGGTAAGGCATGAGACCACTCATTAAACTTTGTTTTTCCCTGCTTATCCTCCTGGCGCCGGCGCCCGGCCGCGGCGCCGCGGTTTCCACGGGAACCGTGGCTGCCGGGCCCGCCGCGCCGGCCATAGGCGAACTTGTTACGCGCGCCCTGGAAGAGGGACAGTACGAACATAAGCCGGTTACCGGCGGTACTTCCCCGGAGCTCATGCGGCTCTACCTGCGGATGTACGATCCTGTCCGCATGTTCTTCACCGCGCACGACATCGGCGAATTCAACTCGCGCTTCGGCGCGGATATGGCCCTGCGTCTGAAAGACGGCGACGTTGAGCCGGCCTATTTCATCTTCGACCGGTTCATGCTGCGCCTTAACGAGCGGATCGGCTGGGTGCACGAGTTCTCGCGTTCAACGTATACATTCACCTCGGACGAGACCATACTGGCGGACCGGACCAAGGCTCCGTGGCCCGCGGACGAGGCCCAGGCGCGCGAGCTCTGGCGTAAAAGGGTGGAGTTCGACATCCTCCAGGAGAAGCTCGACGGCGCCAAGCCGCAGGATCGGGCCAAAGA
>JAJZVJ010000056.1 GCA_021845705.1 bacterium | reverse complement strand
GAATCGATCGTTGAAAAGCTCTCGCGCTGCCGCCAAACCTTGGAACAGATCCAACCAGGCTGCACTGTGCCGCGCAGGAGAAAAAGGAAAAAGTAGTTGTCCAGTTATTTATGAGACACTACACTAGAAAGAACCCCGTAAAAATGACGGCCCCGGCCAGCAGGCCGAACCGCACGTCCCTGGCAGCCCAGCCGATAAAAAAAGCCAGCAGGGAAAAAGGGAAAGACAGGGCGCTTATAGCCAGGCTTCTCCACATATTTAGTCCTTAAAAAAGCAGCCTGTCCCCTTTTATCTCCGAAGTAAACCAGCCCGGAATAAAGCAGCCTGTCCCCTTTTTTTATGAAAGGGATTTTATCAGGGTTTCGGCTTCTTTGAAGATGTCGGCCAGGTGGTCCGGGGAGCGGAAGCTTTCGGCGTAGATCTTGAAGACGTCCTCCGTGCCGGAGGGGCGCGCGGCGAACCAGCCGCCGCCGGTCAGCACTTTCAGGCCGCCTATCGGCTCGTTATTGGCCGGCGCGCGGGTAAGCACGGCCTCTATTTTCTCCCCCGCCAGCTCTTTAGCCCTCACCCGCTCGGGGGTGAGCGTCTTAAGCAGCTTCTTCATGGCCTCGGTGGCGGGCGCGTCCTGCCTGCGGTAGAAGAACTCCCCGTATTTCCCCTCCAGGTCTTTATAAACCTGCGCCGGGTCCTTCCCCGTTTTGGCCGTGATCTCGGCCGAAAGCAGCGCCATTATTATACCGTCCTTGTCCGTGCTCCAGGGTCCGCCGTCGAAGCGCAGGAACGAGGCCCCGGCGCTTTCCTCCCCGCCAAAACCGTAGCTCCCGTCCAGAAGGCCGTCCACGAACCATTTGAACCCAACCGGGACCTCGCTCAACCGCCGCCCCAGGCCGGCCGTAACGCGGTCTATCATGGAGCTGGAGACCACCGTCTTGCCCACCGCGGCGTCCGCGCGCCAGCGCGGCCGGTTCTGGAACAGGTAATATATCGCCGCGGACAGGAAGTGATTGGGCGGCATCAGTCCGGCGCGGGTAACGATCCCGTGGCGGTCGTAGTCCGTGTCGCAGCCGAAGGCGATATCGAAGCGGTCCTTCAGGCCGATGAGCCGCTGCATCGCGTAGACCGAAGAAGGGTCCATCCGTATCTTGCCGTCCCAGTCGGCCGTCATGAAGGAGAAGGCTTTATCCACAACGTCGCTGACCACGGTTAGATTGACTCCGTAAAGCTCCGCTATCCTGCCCCAGTACTTAACGCCGGCGCCGCCCAGCGGGTCCGCGCCCATTTTAATGCCGGAAGCGCGGATGACGTCCATGTTTATCACGCCGGCCAGGCCGCGGACATATTCCCCGGTATAGTCATAGCGGCGCGTGGTGTGGGAATTCAGGGCGGAAGCCAGCGGCATCCGTTTCACCCCGGCAAGCCCGTTTTCCAGCATCTCGTTCGCCAGTTTCTGCACCTGGCCGGTTATCTCCGGGCCGGCGGGGCCGCCGCTTGGCGGGTTGTACTTGAAGCCGCCGTCGGTGGGCGGGTTATGGGAAGGCGTTATAAGAATGCCATCAGCAAGGCCGCCGGCGCGGCCGGTGTTATGGGCCAGTATCGCGCGCGACAGGGCCGGCGTGGGCGTGTAGCCGTTATCCGCGTCTATCATTACGTGCACGCCGTTGGCGGCCAGGACCTCAAGAGCCGTCTCCAGGGCCGGCACGGAGAGGGCGTGCGTGTCCATGCCTATGAACAGCGGGCCGGTTATCCCGGCGGTTTTGCGGTACTGGCAGATAGCCTGGGTCACCGCGAGGATGTGCCGCTCATTGAACGACCGCAGCAGCGAACTGCCCCGGTGCCCGGAGGTCCCGAAAGAGACGCGCTGCGAGGGCTCGGCGGGGTCCGGAACTTCTTTATAATAGGCGGTAAGAAGTTTCGGTATATCCGCAAGCTTCTCCTTGGGCAGAGTTTTCCCGGCATATTCGCTTATCGGCATTTTGGTCCCCTTATCTGCGCGGCTCAGGCCCGCGTTTAAATTCTAATAAATATCCGCCCGCACCAAAAGGCTTAAACGCGGTTACGGCCGTTCCCCCGACTTCTTCCCCGGCTATATCCCGCCCCGCGCCGGGGCCGTTTTATAGATATAATAGTTACGGCGGAGACTATCACCAATGAACGACAACGAATATACCACCGCGGAACTAAAGGAACGGATACAGGCTGCCGCGGAGCTGCTTGAAGCCGTCGCCGGCGACCGCGCGCTGCTCTCCGGCATCGGCGAAGCCGAACGCAACCGCCTGCTCTCCGCTGCCGGCCTGGTCTCCAGGCCCGACGCCCGCGCGCGCCGGCAGCTCTTAAAGGAATACGCCCGCCAGAGAAAGGCCGCCAGGACCGAACTGGCCGAGGGCGCCCTGAACAGGACCGGCATCCGCAAGCTGCGCCGCCAGACCGTCTTTACCACGCCCAACGCTTACCCCCCGGCCGGCTTTGAACAGAAAGAAATAGAGAACGATCCGGATTTCCGCGAACCGCGGGAGGAGCAGAACTGCTATATCTGCAAACGGAACTACACAAAGATCCATCACTTCTACGACCAGCTCTGCCCGCCCTGCGCGGAGGAGAATTTCCGCAAGCGCACCGAGACCGCGGACCTGCGGGGGAGGGCGGCTCTCCTCACCGGCGGCCGCGTGAAAATAGGCTACCAGGCAGGGATAAAGCTGCTCCGGGCCGGGGCGCACCTGACCGTCACCACCCGTTTTCCGCGTGACGCGGCCGCGCGCTACGCGGGGGAGCCGGATTTTAAGGACTGGGGAAACCGCCTGGAGATCTTCGGGCTTGACCTGCGCCACACTCCCAGCGTGGAGGCGTTCTGCCGACATTTGCTGGCCACGCGCCGGCGCCTGGATTTTATCATCAACAATGCCTGCCAGACCGTGCGGCGGCCGCCGGATTTTTACAGGCACATGATGGAGCGCGAGCAGGGCCCGCTGCGCGAAATGCCCGGGCAGGCGCGCGAACTGCTGGGCGCTTACGAGGGCCTGCGCGGTTACCATATTCTGCCCGAGAGCGGACCGGCGGGAACGGCCGCTCTTGCCGCCGCGCCGGCCCCGGGCCTTTCGCGGGTGGCCGGGCTGGCGCACCCGGCGGCCCTGTCGCAGGTCGTCCTTTTGCCGGAAGAGACCGAGGCGCAGAAAGCCCTGTTCCCGGAAGGCAGGCTGGACCAGGACCTGCAGCAGGTGGACCTGCGGGAACGCAATTCCTGGCGCCTGCTTATGGCCGAGGTTCCGGCCGTGGAGCTGCTGGAAGTGCAGCTCGTCAACGCTATCGCCCCGTTCATCCTTAACGCGCGGCTGAAGCCCCTTATGCTGCGCACGCCCGAACGAGACAAACACATTGTTAACGTCTCGGCGGTGGAAGGGCAGTTCTACCGCAAGTTCAAGACCACCCGGCACCCCCACACCAACATGGCCAAGGCCGCGCTCAATATGATGACCCGCACGTCGGCCGCCGATTACCAGGCGGACGGAATCCACATGAACGCCGTGGACACCGGCTGGGTGACGGACGAGGACCCGGCGCACATAGCCGAGCGCAAGACCAAAGAGCAGCGCTTCCATCCGCCGCTGGACATAGTGGACGGCGCGGCGCGCATAGTAGACCCTATTATCGCCGGCTTCAACACCGGCGGGCATGTCTGGGGAAAATTCCTGAAAGATTATAAGCCCGCGGACTGGTAAGAAAGCTGCGGGCCGCGCGGATCACGGGGAGGAACGTTTATCCGCTATCTTCCGGATCCTTCCTGTTCCGGGGGCGGTTACGGGCCCGGCCGCGAAGGCTTTTATCATTATATCCCTGACCGGCAGCAGGGTGTCTTTTATATCCTTGCCGGTGTTGAAAACGGCGCCGCCGTCCCCGCCGAAAGCGAGGTAGTTGTTAGTGGCCACGGTAAATTCGTCCGCCGGTTCAATTTCCCGCCCGTCGCGCGTAAGGCGGATGTCGGCGGCGCTGCCGTCCGGGGCCTGCCTGAATTCAACCCGCAGGCCGGAAACCTGCATATCCGTCCTGCCGCGGTAAAGGTTGTCCGCCATAAGCCGCTTCAGCTGCGCGCCGTTAAGCCGCATCGTAACGATGGTATTGTCGAACGGCACGGCCTGGTAAAGGTCGCGCAGCCGCACTTCCCCCTTTTTAATTTCGGCCCTTATCCCCTTGGTATTCTGGAAAGCCAGCTCCGTCCCAGCGGCCTGCCGCGTTATATCGCAGCCCCAGTCGCCTATCGGCGAATCCAGGCCCTCGGGGCTGAAGTCCAGGTCAGTGGCCGCGCGGCCCACGACCCTGCCCATTTCCCGCTCTACGGCGGCGTTAAAGCCCGCGATGGTTTTAAGCACCGCGGGGTCCTCCCCGGTCCTGTCGGTCCAGAGCGGGACCAGTTCCACCTTAATGCCGCGCAGTTTGCCGGTGGCGTCGTCAAAATTCATTTCGGCGCGGGTTACGTAGGAAAGACCGTAGCCGCTCTCGCCCAGCCAGGCCCCGGAAACGGGGTCATGATAGCCTTTGAGCAGCGCGGTATGGTCATGGCCGCCCAGCACCAGGTCTATGCCCCGCGCGGCCCTTGCCACCCCGAGCGTGCCGAAGGGCGGCGGGTCGAAGGTCCAGGTGGAGATATCCACCCGCTTAAGGCTTAGTTCTTCGCTTATGCCTATATGGGCTATCACTATGACAGCGTCAGGGTTCAGCTTTTTAATTTCAGGCAGCCATTTAGCGGTTTCGGCGGCTTCGTCGCGGAAGTCCAGGTGTTTCACGTTGGAAGGCAGGGTGGACGTGGCGGTGTGTTTGCCCAGCAGCCCGAGCACGGCTATTTTTTCTCCGTTCTTTTCTATTATGGTGTACGGCTTAAGATAATCGGCGTGCGCCCCGCCGGCTTTGTAATATAAGTTGGCGCCGAGAACAGGGAAGGCCGCGCTTGAGATCATCAGCTTAAGGCTGGGTTCGCCGTAATCGTAGTCGTGGTTGCCGGGGACCGCGGCGGCGTAGCCCAGCTGGTTCATAAGGACGATACTGGCCATGCCTTTGGTCAGGATACCTTCGGGAGTCCCCTGGAACATATCTCCGGAGTCCAGCAGCAGATAGGGGGTGGTCTCTTTTTTAAGCAGGTCCGACAGCGCCGCGAAGCCGCCTATGGTGCGCGTAGAATTTTCCTTATCCCAAAGCGCGGGCCGCGCCGAATACCACCCGTGCACGTCGGAAGTATGATAGACGGCTATTACTGCCGCCGCCGCGTTAAGGCCGGTGAAGGTTGTGATCAGAGTGAGGAGGAAAATTCTTTTTTTCATACTGTATTCATATTGTAGGCAAAGCCGGGGCCGGGACACAACAGGCGCAAACATGCTCCAGCCGGGGCCGGGATCGCCCTGAAGCCGCTTTGCGGAAGGGGGGCCCCAGCCTGATTTTCCCGGCTGGGGGGAAACCACGCAAGGGTTTCCTGCGCGGCGGAAGGGCGATCCCGGCCCCGGCCGGCCTTCGTCGATTTTTACCTATAAAAGCGAGAGCCCCCGCAGATCGGGGGCTCTTCACCTGGCGCATGGGCCAGCTACCGCTACAGGGGAGACCGGGGGACCGGCGGCGCACTAAAGGCAGGCCGCTGGGCCGGAAACCCGCCCGGGGGGCGCCGCAAACCGCGGGCCGAACCGGGGCCCCGGGGAACCGCCCTGCCAAAAGCAGACCAGCGGACCGGGGAACCGCGCCGGGGCCGGGGCAAACCCCGAAGCCCAACCACCTCACCTAGACCAGCTCGACCGCACACCGCGCTGACCGGGCCCGACCGCACCGCGCACACACCAGACGCACGCACACCGAAGAACACACCGCACCGCGGGGCCCGCTACCACACTACCGGCGCTACCGAATAAAGAGAGCAAGACTACATCAGGAGTATAACAGAGAGAACTTGACTTGTCAAGGCCCGCGAGAAAATAATATTTTTACGTCGAGGAAAGTTCAATATTTCGCGAGCGCGGCCTTATACACCTTCCACAGTTGGGCGGTGGAATGCGTGGGCTGGCCGTAAGGGCTGCCGGGCAGGGAAGCCCAGATCGAGTTAAGTTTGGAAAGCGCCGCGGTGAAATTCTTATAGACGCCGGCCTTGCTAACGTTCCCGTAGGCGCCGGCGCGGCGTATCAGCTCCACCACCGCTTTGTCCTGGCTGGGCGGCGTAAAATCGGTAAGGCCGAGGTCCGGCGCCAGGCCGTCCCAGGTGGAGGAAAGGAACTGGTAGCGCCCGGCGGCGTCGGAACAGAGCCTGCCGGCGCACTTGCGCTTGCGCGGGTGCCCGGCATAACTGCTGAAGGTAGCGTGGGTGAAAATATAATTGTAGCTCTGATCGGTACCCTCCGCGTAGGCCAGGGTGTCAAGAAAGGCTTTAATGCCGCGCGGGAGTTCCCAGAAACCCCCGGCGGAGCTGGAAGAAACATGCGGCGAATAGATATAGCCCCGCGTAAACTGGCAGCCCGGCAGCGGCTGGCCCAGGACTACCGTCATATGCTCTCCGAAAAAGCCGGGCTTGGCGGCGGCCTTGTAAAGCGTATTCGGGGAAAGGGCGCACCTGCCGGTGCCGTCCGCCAGGTCCGAAGACTGGGCTTCGGAGACTTTAAGGAACGTCGCGTTGTTCCCTATATAGAAAAAGTCTTCCTGAGATTTCCGCTGCGGGGACCAGTCAAAGCCCGGCTCGCTGTTATTCGGGGGCAGGAATTGCACCGCGTCCACGGTCCCGTCGGCGCGGGCCGGAGGTATTTCCGGCATGGGAGTATCTATCGCGCCGCCGGAATCAGCCAGCAGGTCCTGGAAAGCCGGACCGGCGGCGCGGAGCGGCGCGGCCAGGGCCATCAGGACTGCAAGAGTTGCCGGCAGAATATTCCTCATACTGATAGTATGGCAGACCGGGCTTGATGATATAAGGGCAAAGGGACCGGAGGCCGGATAGGACTTAAGACCTAGAAAGGAAGGCCCTCTTTTTCTGCCTGAAAATCAGCAGGGAACCGCGCCCTTCCTTCTGTCTTACCTGTAATTACAAAAGCGGATCATTTTCCTTAAATTTCAAACGGCTCAGCCGCGCCGGGTGTTGCCGGGCGCTGAAAAATAATTATTTCGAGGCCCAGGCCTTTAAAAAATCCAGCACCCTGGGCTCTATCGGCCCTATCGTGTTTATCAATTTATTCCTGCCGATGTTCGGCGAGAGCGCGTGGCCCAGCCCCGGGAAGGTTTTCAGGGTGAACCTTACCCGCGGGTTCTCCCTGAAGTATTTGGCAGGACCAGCGCCTCGGGCAGCGGACACTGCACGTCCGCTTCGCCCTGTATCAGGAGGACCCTGCCGCTCACTCCGGCGATAGAATTTTTATAAGCGGGGTACATGGCGAATTTTCCCAGGTAATACGCCTTGAACGGGTCCTGTTCGGCGAGTTTATAGACCAGGTCGTTGAATTTATCTATGAGGTACGCTTCAAGTTCGGCGAGCTCCGCCCTGCCGTCTCCGTTCAGGTCCATCTGCCCGCGCGTAGGAGGGAATTCTTCCGGCTCAAAACGGGCAAGCTCTTTTCGGGATAAAACGCCGTTATGGTCGGTGTCGACCCGGTTCTTCGCCACGTCCAGGAATCTGGTCACGTTCTGGTAATACAGCGTTTCGCGCAAATTCCGGGCGACGGAACTGAGCAGGACCAGCCCGGCTATTTTTCCGTCCCGCGCGGCGGCGTCCGTGACGATGGCCGTCCCCTCGCTGATCCCGGCGAGAAAGACCGGGGCCGAACTCGTGTCCGGCCGCGTGCGCAGGAACTTCACCGCCTGCAGCGAGTCATCCACCAGATTCCCGTAGGTGCCGGTAACGGAAACCGGGTTCGCCCAGACCGGTCCGTCATTTCCCATGACGATGCTTTCCGGGAACAGGCCGTAGCCCCGCTTATTATATCTCAGCACGGTATAGCCCGCCTGCAGGAAGGCGTCCCGCAATTGCACAAAAAGCTGGACCGGTTCGCCGGTGGTGCTTCGAAGGCCCGGCTGGTCGCCAGGCAGCCAATGGTTCATATCCGCCGGGCCGCTGCCATGCACCAACACTACCGCCGGATGGTCCTTCCGGGGTTTATCGGGATAGGAGATCTTCCCCTGGAGGACATAGCCGTCTTTGGTGGTGAACTTGATATTTTCTTCCGCCAAACCCCAGGCGGAGCCGGAGAGCAGGCAGCCGAGCAACGCGGCAAAATACATATAGGTCATTTTCGCACCCTGTATGTTCTTATAGCGGAGCTGGTATTTCCGGAAAGCACAAGGTTAACAAAAAACTGCCGTCCAATATCTCCCCGGCTTTCTTGTGACGATCTTTTTATGGGGCAACGGCAACAAGTTTGAACTGCGGGGATCCCGCCGGCGCCCGGCGGCGGGAACGGGAAAAGCTCAACCGAGCAGGAATTTTTTCAGGCCGGTCATGACCATCTGCACCGAGATGGTGACCAGGATCATGCCCATCAGTTTTTCCATCGCGAGCAGGCCGCGCTGGCCCAGGGTGCGCGAGAGCCAGCCGGACATCCCGGCCAGGATGACGGCGTTGATCCCCCAGGCCGCGCCCACCACTCCGAACCACATCGGCAGGCGGCCGGGGTCGCGCATGGAAAAGAGCATGATGGTGGTCAGCGTGGAAGGGCCGGCTATCAGCGGGATGGCCAGCGGGACGATGAAGGGCTCGCCCTCGGGGCTGTCCGAGAAGGCGGCGTGGCTGGACGGGAAGATCATCTGGATGGCGATCAGGAACAGGACTATCCCCCCCGCCACGGACATCGCGGTCAGGTCCAGCGAAAGCGCCGAGACGAAGTATTTCCCGAACAGCAGGAAGAAGACCATGATGCCGAGGGCGATAAGGAGCTCGCGGCGGATGACGGCGCGGCGACGCTCCTCGCCGACGCCTTTCAGCGCGGTCATGAACATCGGCATATTGCCCAGCGGGTCCATGACGAGCGTAAGGGTGAAGACCGTAGAAACGAAGATAGTTAAATCCATAAAAATAAGGGCCGGGTAGCGGGAACCAGGGACAAGAACAGGGGATCGGCGGCCGGGGCTCGAAGAACGGTGCGGCAGACAAAAGGCGGCCGGGGAGCCTGGCTCCGCCGGCCGCCGTTCTGTTTTGCGCCTCTACTTCTTTTCAGGGGCGGCGGGAGGCACGCCTTCCACGCCGTCGTCCACCACCGGCTCCACGGAGGCTATCTTGTCGCCTTCCTCCATGCGCACCAGGCGCACGCCCTGGGTGTTGCGGCTGATGACGCGCAGGTCCTTGCAGGACATGCGGATGATCTTCCCCTTCTCGGTCATCACCATCAGGTGGTCCTTGTTCTCCACCAGGTAGATGCCGATGACGGACCCGTTGCGGTCCGTGGCCTTTATTGTGATCACGCCCGAGCCGCCGCGGCCCTGGTGGCGGTATTCATCGAGATCGGTGCGCTTGCCGTAGCCGTTCTCGCAGACCGTGAGCAGGGTCTTCTTGGTCTTGGGCTCGGCCACTTCCATGCCTATGACCTGATCTGTCTTGTCCAGGCGGATACCGCGCACACCCATGGCGTTGCGGCCCATGGACCGCACGTCGCTCTCGCTGAAGCGGATGGACATCCCTTCCTTGGTGCCGATGATGATCTCGTACTTGCCGTCGGTATGGCCGACGGAGGTCAGGATATCGCCGTCCTCCAGGCCGATGGCGTTGATGCCGGAGCGCCGGATATTGGCGAAGTCGCCTATCGGGGTCTTCTTGATGTTGCCCTTGCGGGTGCACATCACGATGAAGCTCTCCTTGCCCTTGGCCTCCTCGAACGACTCGACCGCAAGCACCGAGGTCACCTTCTCGTCCTTGACCTGCAGCAGG
>JAJZVJ010000055.1 GCA_021845705.1 bacterium | reverse complement strand
CGGCTATGCTGAATACTTTCTTGGTTTTCATTCTTCCTCCTTGGATTTCCGGAGGCCAGAATGTCAACAGATTTAAGCTACAGAATATGTTTCAATTATACAGGACGGGATATCGCAGGAACAGCCGCCGGCGGCGATACCCCTCCGGATGCGGTCCGGAATATCGGTGCTTCCGCCGGCCGCCAACTGCCTGCGGAGGTCGGCGCGCTTGATGTCGAAACAGTAGCAGATGTGGACATCCTCGCCGGGATCTTTCTGCGTTACCGGCTGCAGGGTCTCGCCCTTAAGGATCGTCTTACGCCCGCTGAAGTAGACTACGCCGCAGGCAGGGTTGGGACAGAAACCGGCCGGGGAGCCCAGCCTTGCGCGCAGGGCGGGCGGCAGGTGGTGGCCCAGCGTGACGCTTTTGACGGACCGCCCCAGGCGGCCGCAGGCCGGGCAGGCGGCCGGGGCGGCGGCGGCGCGGCCGCAGCAATCGTGCTCTTCAGCGTGGTTCGTCATATTATCCTCCGGTCTATATGCAGCAGCTCAGCTTGCCGATGTCGCGGGTGAACGAGAGGGCGGCGAGCTTGAGGGCCTCGGACAGCGTGGGGAACATGGGGAGGGCGCCGGCCGCGTCGTCGATGGTATTCCTGTTGGAGAGCAGGAACATCGCCCCGGAGATGATCTCGCCCGCGTTGGGGGCGAGAATGTGTACGCCGAGTATGCGCCGCGTACGCGGGTCGGCCGTCATTTTTATCAGGCCTTCGGTGCGGCGCATGATGATAGCTTTGGGCACGTCGGCGAAGGAGACGGTGCGGCAGGCGCAGGCCCCGGTCTTCGCCAGTTGCTCCTCCTCGGTGAGGCCGACGCCGGCGAGCTGGGGGTCGGTGAAGACGGTGTAGGGAACGGCATTGTAGTCGATGGACAGGCGCGCGTCCATGAGCGCGTTTTCAGCGGCCAGGGTGCCCTCGCGGCCGGCGACCGCCTCCAGGCGCAGGGGGGCCGCGGCGACGTCTCCGGCGGCGAAGATGCGCGGGTTCGACGTATGGAAGTATTTGTCGATCGTCACCGCCTGCCGGCCGTCGAGTTTGACACCTGCGGCAGCGAGGCCGAGGCCCCGTGTGTTGGGGGTTTTGCCGGCCGCGAGGAGTATCTCGTCGGCGGAGGCCCTGCCGGCCCTACCGCCGTAAGTGTAGGAAACATGCTTTCTGCCGCCTTCTTTCCAGGCGCGCCGCAGCGCGGCCTCCGTTCTGATAGTGATCCCTTCCCTGGCCAACAGCGCGGCCAGGCGGGCGGCCAGCGCGGGCTCCGTGCGGGGGAGGATGGACTGGCCCCGCTGGAGCAGAGTGACCTTTGTCCCAAAACGCGAGTACATCTGCGCGAATTCCAGGCCAACCGGCCCGGCGCCAATAATGACAAGCTCCCGCGGCAGCCTGGGCAGCCGCAGGGCCCCGATGTGGGTGACGAAGCCCGCCTCGCGCAGGCCCTCAATGGGCGGAACATCGGCGGTGGACCCGGCCGCGATGAGAAATTTCCCCGCGCGCAGCCTGACGCCGTTCACTTCCACCTCGCTGCCGGAGACGAACCGGGCCGTCCCATGGAAGACCGTCACATGTTTGAGGTTTCCTAGTACCTTCCTGTATTTCTCGCGGCGCAGTTTCCCGACGAGGGCCAGTTCGCTCCGCACAACTTTGCGGAAGTCGAAGTTTTTGACCGCGAGCTCCACGCCTGGGACGCCGGCCGCGGCGTGGTGCAGGAGCTCCCCGGCGTAAAGCAGCGTCTTTGACGGCACGCAGCCGACGTTGACGCAGGTGCCGCCGAGCGGGAGCCCGGTGTTGACGAGCGCGGTCCGGGCCTTCAGCGCGTCGGCGCGAATGGCGGCGGCAAAAGCGGCGGCGCCGCCGCCGATGATGAGCAGGTCGTAGTTTTTCATAATGTTCTCACGGGCCCCGGCGGGGGCCGATGTCCTCCTTCTGGTCAAGGTACTCCGCGCCGTAGCCGGCCGCGGACACGGCCTTGAGCACGGCCTCCGGGGCGGTGCCGGGCGCGGCGGCTACCTTCAATAATCGGGCGTTATAGTCGATGTTGGCCGAAAAGACGCCAGGCACCTGCTGGACGGAGTTCTTCACAGTCTGCGCGCAGGCCGCGCAATGCATGCCGTTAACCCTGAACGACATTATGACAGCGCCGGCTGGAACCGCCGGACGGTGCCGGGCTGGCAGGAGCGCGGACCAGTAGGGGAATGACGCCAGAGCAACCGCCAGGGCCGTAATAAACCATAAACCGGCCTTCAAGCCGCGCCCTGCGGGGCGCTGGCAGACGCCGGCCGCGCAGGCTGCGGAAGGCCTGCGGTACACCAGGTAGAAGACGGCGGCCAGAATGAGAACCGTCATAAGCAGGAATACGGGCCGGTAACGGGTCAATTCCGCCAGGCCTAGGCTGCCCAGTCCCAAGGCGGCCAGGACCAGGGGGCCGATGCAGCAGAGGGATGCCAGGAGCGCTGAAACCAGCGCGGCCGGCGCCAGAAATTTGTTGTTCATGGCCGGGAACCTCCTTTCCTGAGACTTTCGAGGATTGGGCAGAAATCCCTGCCGCCGCGGGCCGCGCAGGATTTAAGGAGCCTCAGGAGTGCCCGCTCCATGGCCCGCAGGCCGGAGATCTTCTCCCGGACGGTCCTGAGGCGGGACTCGGCTTGGCGTTTGGTCGGGCCGCACTGCGCGCCGCGGCCGGAGCGCAGGCGCAGTAGCCTGGCTATCTCATCGAGGGAAAAACCGAGCCACTGGGCGTTCTTGATAAAGCGGATGATCCGCACGGCCTCCGGGGTATACAAGCGGTAGCCCGACCGGCGGCGGCCGGCGGGCGGCAGGATGCCGCGCCGCTCGTAGTATCTCACGGTCTGGACGTTCACGCCCGCGTTTCTGGCGACGCCGCCTATGGTCAGTTCGGGGTTCACATGGGCCTCTTTTTAGAGTATACACCATATACCCGAGTATCGAGTCAAGTGTTTATTGGAGAGTCGGTTTACTTCAGTTTTTTTGCCAGGGTCTGCCGGGCGCGGAAAAGCAGGGAGTCCACCGCGGATACGGAAAGACCGGTTATCTCGGCTATTTCGGCATAGGAGCGGCCCTCGTATGCTTTTAAGATGAGGACAAGCTGCTGGTTGGCCGGCAGCTCCGCAAGCCCGGCGGCTATCTCGGCGTCCCGCCGCGACTTCTCCATTATGGCTTCCGGCGCCGTCTCAGGTCCGGCTGAAGGCTCGCCGGCCCCTTCCGCGGCGTCGAGATTCTCCGTCGGAACCCTGGCGGCGCGGCTTTTATCTTTCCGTGCCTGGTCCACGGCCAGATTATAGGCGATCTTATAAAGTATCGTGGAAAGTTTCGCGTCGGGCTTAAGGCCGGGGGCCGCTTTGTAAACGCGCAGGAAAGCCTCCTGGGCGATATCCTCGCTGGCGCTTTGGTTCCGCGTGTAACGGTAGAGGAAATTAATCAAGGGGCCCGAATGTTTTTCTACTATGCGGGTAAAAGCGTCCTCGCTGCCGGCGTTGAATTCCGCCAGCAGGTCGAAATCTTCTGGGTTATTTTCCGCGTTCTCGTCCCGCATGCGGTCCAATTTATGCTGCCGCGTCTGTCAGACGCATATGCGCGCCGCCGGCTCCGTGGCGTACCTTGATTATTTCAGCCAGGATGGAGACAGCTATTTCTTCCGGGGTCTTCCCGCCCAATTCCAGGCCTATAGGCGCGTAAACCCGCGGATCAGGCCTGTCCCAAAGGCCTTTTTTCCGCAGGTTGCCGAACACAACGCCTACCTTGCTCCTGGACCCTATCATGCCAATATAGCAGGCTTTGGTCTTTAATGCAACTTCCAGCGCTTCCTGGTCCAGGGCGTGGCCTCTGGTGACTATCACGATGCAAGTGTCCGGGGTGATGTTTTCCGGCTTTATGGCTTCTTCCGGCCTGTGGACATAGATATTCCTTGCTCCGGGGAACCGTTCTTTATTGGCGAATTCCCCGCGATCGTCGGACACGTCATAGGGTACGCCCACGGCGGCGCAGACCGCGCCGAGTTTCTGGCCCACATGCCCGCCGCCAGCGATAAATACGCTCATTGCCTGTTTGTACACCTCTATAAATATTTCAGCCAACCCGTTGCATACCATGCCAATCCCCTGCTCGGTAAGGTCGAAGCGGACTTTTCTGTTAGCGCCTTCCGCAAGGGCTTTCTTCGCCTCCGCTATCGACAGCAGTTCCAGCTTGCCGCCGCCTACGGTGCCCTCCGTTGCGCCGTCGGCGCAGACCAGCATTTTGGCGCCGGATTCACGCGGGGTGGAGCCTTCGGAATGCACCACCGTAACCAGCGCAACCGACTTGCCATCGCCGAGCATTTTTTCAAGGCGGCCGTAGATCGCAGTGTCGTTCATGGGAATTCCGCCTTATCGAGGGGTGTTTTTGGCTTTGCGCGTTTTGAGCTTATGCTCGCGCATTATGTCGGCTATGGTCACGGCCTTCATGGATTTTTCCATACCTGCGTTTATGGCGCGCCATGCGTCCCTGGCCGCGCAGCCGGGCGAGCGCTTGCAGGCGGCGGCGTTGTGGACGCAATGGACGAGATTGACCTTGCCGTCGAACGCCGCAAAAACATCGTGCAGGGTTATCCGGGACGGGGGTACGGCCAGGATAAAGCCGCCGCCAGCGCCCACCGTGGTCTTAACGATCCCGACGGATTTAAGCACGGAGGCTATGTTCCAGAGGTATTTCCAGGAGATCTCCTGCTCTTTAGCGATCTCGGACAGCGGCACTGGGGCCAAGCCCCCGTGCAGCGCCAGATGAAGGAGGAACCGCGTGCCGTATCTTGTCTTGGTGGATATTTTCATAATTACTACCGCCCTTGTGGTATTATCCAATGGTACAAAAGGCCGGCCAGCGTGTCAATTCGCCGGAGTTACAAGCGATTTCATCGCCATAAACGCAAAGACGGGGGAGACATTACACCCCGCCATAAACCTCTTGATGCCGGCCAGCACGCAGCACGCAGTACGCCGTAGCGAGCCGCCGCAATACCTGCGCCACAGCCAACAACTGCAAGCAACATTACCCAAAATCGCCACAATTCAAACCCGTTCCCTCACAAACTTTCCAAAACATACAACGCGGCTTCTCCCTATATTACAGCAGTACTAAAACAGGAACCTAAGGAGGAATGAAGCGCTTGGCAGCTTGCGATGTTCCTGTCCTCCACAACGGGGGCGAAACAGCCGCATAAGGGAAGGCGCTATCAAGCCAAATATTTAAAGGTTTTTGATTTCCATCAAGGACCAATGGGCCTATGGCATGGCAGTCCAAAGACCTAAGCCAAAATTAGCCTTTATACCCATTCCCCAAACGCTCAAACTTGGTATTATTTAAGTTGCGGTTTCGTAAAATCAGGTAAAAGGCGGTTCGTTATAAATGAATAACCTTCGCAAATTATTCTCCCTGCTGCTTCTCTCTTCCCTGCCCTCCGGGGCCTTCGCCCTGGACCTCAATAAGCCTCTCCCCAACTGGGTGGACCAGTCCCGCGAAAAGGCCGACGGCAAACCGCCGGTCATGGCGCCCACCATGCGCGGCACCACGCCGGCAGATTTCCGCATGCCGGCCGAATATGAACCCATAGGCGCGGTTGTAATGGGCTGGGCCGCCTATACGCCCATGCTCACCGCCATAGCCAAGGCCGTCACCGGCCCCGCCAAAGCGCAGTTGTGGGTGGTCGCCGGCCCCGCAAGCATCCCCGGCGTGCCCGCCGCCAGCTACACGCGCATCAACGCCCCGCTCAACACCGTGTGGACGCGCGATTACGGCCCGGTGGGGCTCTCCGCCGGCACCGGCCGCCCCGGCATAGTGGACTCCATTTACCGCCACTACCAGTACCGCCGCGACGACGACGCCGTGCCCGGCGTTATCGGCAAAACCAAAGGCATAGGCGTTTACGCCATGCCCATAATAATGGACGGCGGCAACCTGCTGATGGACAGCAAGGGCACCCTGTTCATGACCAAGCGCACCTATATCTGGAACTCCAACATGAGCGAGGAGGCTGTCAACACGCACCTGAAGAATTATCTTAAGGCCAAGAACATCGTAACCTTCGACTACGCCGGCTATCCCGGCGAGCCCGCCGACGGCACCGGCCACCTGGACATGTTCGTGAAGTTGCTCAACGACCACACCGTGCTGGTCTCCGTGACCGACACCGAGCCCTTCAAGAGCAATTCCGAAAAGGCCATAGCCTGGTTCAATAGCCACAAGGCCTCCGACGGGGAAGCGTACAAGATCATCACCATGAAAGCCTGGGACGACGGCGCCTGGTACACCTACACTAATTCAGTGCTGGTCAACAAGGTGGCTATCATTTCGTCCTTCGCCGGTCATCCGGCCGAGGACGCCGCCGCCAAGGCCGCCTACGAGCAGGGCTTGCCCGGCGTGACCGTGGTACAGGTGCCTACCGACGACAGCATAGTCGCCGGCGGCGCCATACACTGCGTGACCCAGACCATCCCGGTGCTGCCCGGCAAGTCCGTCGATGCTACGGCCGCCCCGGAATTTCAGAGCACAGTCGCGACCGTTCCCATGACCCCCCTGCCCCCGCTGACCAACGGCGGCTCCGCCGCGCTGGACCAGCTGCTCGGCGGCAAGTAGCAGAACGCGCGCCGCAAATAAAAACCGCCGGCACCCGCCGGCGGTTTTATTATAAGTGGTTACAGTAAGCTTGTACACTTACCCTGCTGGATTGCCGGATATCAGTTCTTAGGCATCCCGCCCCTTTTTCAGTCGTGCCAATGGTGTTCGCTTCAGCGGCTGGCCGGCACCAATAGCACATCGGCCTCCGCATGGCGGGCCACATTCTGGCTTACGCTGCCGAGAAAGAGTTCCTTCACAAAGCCGCGCCCCTGACGGCCCATCACGATAAGGTCCGGTTTCTTTTCCAGGGCGAATTTCATTATTTCAACCGCCGGAGACCCGTAAGCAAGAGCTATCTTGATCTCGGCTTTACCCTTTTTCGCCAGTTTCGCTTTCAGTTCCTCCAGCCTTTCTGTGTCTATGCGGTTGAACTCTTCCAGGCGGGATTTAAGGTGCGGGTCTATCTTGCTCTTATCCTGCACATGGAGAAGCGTTACATTTTTGGCGCCCGCGGCAACCAGCTTTTCCACGTAGACGAAAGCGTTATCCGCGTTCTCCGAAAAGTCCGTGGGGAACAGGATATGCCGGCTGAAATCGCAGGCCCCGGCTTTATGACATTGCTTTACGTCCCCGGTTTTCGGCTCGATGCGCAAGATCAGCACCGGTAATTTAGCGGCGTGGATAATATCGGCGGTAATGCCGCCCATAAAAGCCTCCGCGGTCAGGGAGCGCTTTATTGTGCCGACCACTATAAGCTGGTAGTTCCCTTCTGCCGCCGTGCGGTTTATCTCCTGCAGTACGAAGCCCGGCACTATCCGCGCCTCAACTTCGAAGCCCTGCTGCTCTATAACCGTCTTCTGTTCTTTAAGCGCCTCGTGCAGGATCTCCGAAGAATATGACAGCCCGACTGAGGCCGCCTCCTGCATGGTAAGGCACTGCATCAGCAGGCAATGCCTGGCGCCGTATGTCTTAAGGCCGCCAAGGCAATTAGCTACAGCCAACGAGGCCGGAGACAAGTCGGTCCCGACTATAATGCGGTTGAACATGATTCCCCCTTATATAAACAGCAATGCACACGGCCATAAGCCGCGCTGCTGCGTTACATTGATGTAAAAGGAACTCCGGGCGGCCCCCATCGCCCGGAACTTTATCCCCTGGCTAAGGACAGGCCTGAACAGCCCCGGTAACTGACACTGCTTCGCCCGGTTTGTGCTTGAACCAGCGCCTGCCTATCCAAAGCGAAACGTTCACGAGCCCGATAAGTACCGGCACCTCCACCAGCGGCCCTATGACCGCGGCGAAAGCCTGCCCGTGGTCTATGCCGAAAGTGGCTACCGCCACCGCTATAGCCAGTTCAAAGTTATTCGAGGAGGCCGTAAAAGACAGCGTAGCTGAACGCGAATAATCCGCGCCGGCTTTTTTGCTCATCCAAAAAGAGACGAAGAACATGATGACAAAGTAAAACAACAGCGGGATAGCTATGCGCACCACGTCCAGCGGTACCTGCACAATGTTCTCGCCTTTTATGGAGAACATCACGATAATCGTGAACAGTAACGCTATCAGCGTCAGGGGGCTTATAACAGGGATGAACCTGGTACTGTACCACTCTTTACTTTTTACCCGTATGAGCGTAAACCGGGTGATAACGCCGGCGATAAACGGAATGCCCAAATAAATGAAAACGCTTTTCGCTATCTCACCCATTGTTATACTTACGACAGTCCCTTTAAGCCCCAGCCAGCCGGGCACCAGGGTTATAAAGAAATAGGCGTAAGCCGAAAAGAAGAATACCTGGAACAGGGAATTGAAAGCCACCAGCCCGGCGCAATATTCCGTATCCCCGCCGGCCAGGTCGTTCCAGACTATGACCATAGCTATGCAGCGGGCGAGTCCTATCAGGATAAGCCCCACCATATATTCCGGCTTATCTCGCAGGAACAATATGGCAAGCCCCGTCATTAGTATCGGCCCAATCACCCAGTTCTGGAGCAGGGAAAGCCCCAGTATTTTTTTATTTTTAAAGACCAGGTGCAGTTCCTCGAACTTCACTTTGGCCAGCGGCGGGTACATCATCAGTATCAGGCCTATGGCTATCGGGATGGAAGTAGTGCCGACGCTTGAGACCGTGTTGAACTGCGTCACGGCCGAAGGCCACATCCAGCCGACGCCGACGCCAACGGCCATAGCGGCGAAGATCCAAAAGGTCAGATAGCGGTCCAGAAACGAAAGTTTTTTAACAATGCCTTCCATGTTGTCCTCCAGTCCCGATTCTACTTAAATACTTCCGGCAAGCCCAGCACGAATTCTTTGATCTCGTCGCGCACGCGGCGGTAATAGCCCAGGGCTTCTTCCTCGGATTTGGCTTCTTTAGCCAGAAAGGGCGGGTCCTCGAAGCTTTTGTGCAGCTTCTCCGCCTTGCCGAACCACACCGGGCAGCTCTCGCGGGCCTTGTCGCAGACCGTCACCACCAGGTCGAAGGCCATATCCTTGAATTCCGAGGCGTGCTTGGAGCGGTGGCCGGAAATATCCACGCCGGCCTCGGCCATCACTTTTATAGCGCGGGGGTCCACGCTGCCCGGGTTCGTCCCGGCCGAATACGCCTCCGCGCTGCCCGCCAGCAGCTTTTTAGCCCAGCCCTCGGCCATCTGGCTGCGGCAGGAATTACCGGTACACAGAAAAAGCACTTTCTTCATTTTGTTCTCCCCACGCCGCGTCAGGCTGTTGACGCGGCCCCTGGCCGGAACTTTACTCCGGGAACATCAGCCCACAACAGCAGGGTGGAACTGAGTACAACGGTGACGCAGCCGGCTTCCTGAAAAATAACCGCCATAACCGGAGTCAGAATGCCGAGCATTGCCAGGGCCAGGCCGATGACATTATAAATTATGGAAAAGAAGATATTGAGCTTGATGCGCCACAGCACCTTCCTGGACATTTGCACAAATTCTACCAGCCGCGAGAGGTCGTCGTCCATCAGGGTCACGTCCGCCGCCTCGATGGCGACATCCGTGCCGGCCGCCCCCATCACGATGCCCACGTCGGCAAGCGCCAGGGCGGGGGCGTCATTGATGCCGTCGCCCACCATGGCGACTATCTTCCCGTCATTCTTCAGTTCCTTGACGGCCGCCTGCTTGTCCTGGGGCAGGAGATCGGCCCGGAACGCATCCACGCCGATCCGGGAGGCCACGGCCCGGGCGACCCTGTGGTTGTCGCCGGTAAGCATGGTGATGCCGCCCACGCCAAGGGCCTTCA
>JAJZVJ010000054.1 GCA_021845705.1 bacterium | reverse complement strand
CAGTACAGCCTGTCGCAGCAATGGAAACAAAAAACGCCCGGTTTATATTGAATCCTTAATTCCCCGGTTTCTCAGCAGCCGCAGGCCGTTGAAAATTACCAGGAGGCTGGCCCCCATGTCGGCGAAGACGGCCATGAACAGCGTGGCTTTGCCCGCTAAAGCCAGCCCGAAGAAGGCCGCTTTGATGCCGATAGCCAGCGCGATATTCTGCCGCAATATGGCGGAAGTGTCACGGCTCAACTGTATAAAGTGCGGCAGCCTACGCAGGTCGTCGTCCATCAGGGCCACGTCGGCGGTTTCTATTGCGGTATCCGTGCCGGCCGCGCCCATGGCGAAGCCGATGGTAGCCTTGGCCAGCGCCGGCGCGTCGTTGATGCCGTCGCCGGCCATGCCTACTTTGCCGTAGCGGGCGAGCAGCCCGTCCATGGCCGCGAGTTTATCCTCGGGCAGCAGGTTGCCGCGCGCGTCGTCTATGCCCACCTGGGCGGCTATGGCGTCCGCAGTAGCCTGATTGTCGCCTGTCAGCAGGGTGGAAACAACCCCCAGCGCGTGCAGCCGGCTGATAGCCTCGCGGCTTGTGGCGCGGACGGTGTCGGCTACGCCGATCACACAAAGTGGTTCGGTTTCGGAAGCGAGCGCCACAGCGGTCTTCCCCTCGCCTTCAAGACGTTTCAGTACCTCCTCCATTGCAGGCGAGCAGATGCCGAGTTCTTCCAGCAGACGGTGATTGCCGACATAGTAGAGGTGGCCGGCTACGGCGGCTTTAGCGCCGCGGCCGGTCAGCGACTCAAAAGACTCGGCCGCGGGCACTTCCCTGGGCGCGCCGCCGGCGGGGTTCTGCCAGGCGGCCACTATGGCGGCCGCCACCGGGTGTTCGGAATGGGCGTCCACCCCGGCGGCTAAAGCCAGCATTTTTTCCGCGGTCCGCCCGCCCAGCGGGATCACGTCCGTTACCACCGGTTTGCCGTGGGTGAGGGTGCCGGTCTTATCCAGCGCCACGGCTTTTATCAGCCGGCCGTTCTCCAGGTGGAGCCCGCCCTTAACAAGTATGCCGTGGCGGGCGGCGGCGGCCAGCCCGCTTACTACCGTGACCGGGGTGGAGATCACCAGCGCGCAAGGGCAGGAGATCACCAGCATGACCAGCGCCTTGTAGAACCATGTCTCGAACGGAGCTCCAAAAAACAACGTAGGAACAGCAACAGTTAAAGCGGCCAGTACTACTACTGCCGGGGTGTAATATTCCGCGAACCGGTCTATAAAACGCTGCGTCGGGGCGCGCTGGCCCTGCGCTTCCTGCACCGATTTGACTATCCGGGCCAGCGTGGTATTGCCTTTATTGGCCGTGGCGCGGAATTCCAGCATGCCGCGCTCGTTAACAGTGCCGGCGAAGACCGGGTCGCCGGCGGACTTAAGCACCGGCACGCTTTCGCCTGTAATAGGGGCCTGGTTCACCGAGCTTGAGCCCGCCGTCACCACTCCATCCAGTGGAATGCGTTCGCCTGGCTTAACCCGTACCGTGACGCCCACGCTTACCGCCTCCGCAGCCACCTCGTGCCACTCGCCGCCGGCAACTTGCACCCAGGCGGTCTCAGGGGTCATGGCCATGAGGCCGTGGATGGCGTTACGGGCATGGTCCATGGAAAGTGTTTCTATCATTTCCGCCAGCGCGAATAAGAACACGACCATCGCTGCTTCCGGCCACTGACCTATTGATACTGCGCCTACGACCGCCAGGCTCATCAGGAAGTTGATGTTGAGCGTGAAAGTCCTGAGGGCCAGCCACCCCTTGCGCAGCGTGCCGTGGCCGCCGGCGGTTATTGAGAGCAGCGACAGGGCTATTACAACAGGGGCGGTTTCCCGCGCGCCGGCCCAGACAAATATCTCCGCAGCTATGGCGGCTATGCCCGATAGCGCCAGCAGCGCCTTGGCCCTCCCCGGTATCGCCGGTGATTTGACCTCGCCGCGGTCGATGCTTTCCTCTGGCGCAACCTCCGCCTCCATTCCCACTTCGACGAGCGCCGCCAGAATGGGCCCGTCGTCAGGCAGGTCATGGCCCACGGTGAGGCGGCGGCCTATCAGGTCGAATGAAAGTTCGCGCACTTCCGCCATCTTCCCCAGGCGCTTGCGTATCAGGGACTCTTCCGCCTGGCAGTCCATGTCGTCGATTATGAAGACGGAACTTTTCCTGCCCTTAACGCCGGCAACAGGTTCAGGCGCGGCTTTACCCGCCGGCGCGCAGGAACTGCAGCAGAAACAGGGTTTTGGAGCCTCATCAACGACTTCCATATCTATCTCGCGCAGGGCGGCCAGTATCGTTTTGTCGTCGGGCAGTTCATGGCCGACCGTAAGGCGGCGGTTCAGCAGGTCGAAGGAAAGTTCTCCCACCCCGGCCAGCTTGCCCAGGCGCTTGCGTATCAGCGCTTCCTCGGCCTGGCAGTCCATATTGGTGATAGTAAACAAGGAGCGTTTCATGTGTATTATTCTTTCCCGTAGCTGTGCAGGCCTGAGAGTAAATAGTTGACGCCGAAATAAGTGAACAGCACCAGCACGAAACCCCACAGCATCAGACCGGCGAATTTCTTGTCCCTCCAGCCCCGGGTCCTTCTCAGATGTATCGCCAGCGCGTAATAGAGCCAGGTTATAAGGGACCAGGTTTCCTTGGGGTCCCACGACCAGTAGGAACCCCAGGCCGAATTTGCCCAGACCGCCCCGGTAATTATACCAAGGCTGAGCAGCCAGAAGCCCACCAGGCAGGCCCGGTAAACCAGGGACTCAAGGCTTTTCTTTTTTTCTTCCTGCCCAGGCTTTTTCATGAAGGAAAAAATAGCGGCCCCGAGGAAAGAAAGCAGCAGGGCGCCGTAGCCTGTCATAACCGTGCTGACATGGATAAGCAGCCAGTTGGATTGGAGGGCCGGCATGAGCGGCTCGATGTCCGAATCGAAGAAAGAAGCCCCGCCCATGGTCAGCACGGCCACCAGGGCCGTCCAGGGGGCCAGCCAGTCGAGCGACCGGCCTGAGAATTTCCTGAACAGCAGGTAGGCGCCCACGAAAGCCCAGACCATGAAAGTCAGTGATTCGTACATGTTCGAGAGGGGCGCGCGGCCCGCCCAATACCAGCGCGCGCCTATATGATAAGTGGCGCAGAGCAGTCCGCCGAGCAGCGCCAGCGCCGAGTATCTGAACTTCCACTCTTTATTGAACAGGAAGCCCGCCAGTGTAACCGCGAGGGCGGCGGCGTAGAAAACGAAAGAAGCTTTTTGCGCGAATTCCATTTGTTTATCTCCTTAGTTGAATACCGGCTGCAGGCCGGCGCTTACTGCTTCAGCTCTTTCCAGAACGCCCAGGTAAGGCCTATCATCAGCGCGGCGAAGCCGGCGTAGATGAACAGCACGCTGGGGTCTTTGGATATCTGTATGCTTGAGAATCTGGGGTTCTTGGGGTCGTAACCTGACTGGTACAGCCGGTAGCCCATGTATTTTGCCGGGGTGTTTACGTTAATAAGCTTCTCGAATTTTTCGACTCCTCCCTCCAGGAAAGAGAGGCGGCTTTCGAACTGCTTTATCATGCCGGGGTTATATTCGTAGACATAGCGTATCCCGGCCGCGTCCCGCAGTTCATGGGCCTCCGGGTAATTTGCGAACAGGTAGGCGGGCTTCGCGCCTTTACTGCCCGGAAGCTTCACCGCCAGGGCCGGGTTCTGCCGGGATTCGTCCAAAGTCTCCGGGCCGGACTCCCCGAGGTGAAAGTTGGGGTAGAATTCCAGGACTGAGAGGCCGGCGCCCGCAGCCTTGAAAGGCGCGTCCTTGCCCGGCTCCACTTCTACGGATTCAAGCAGGTCGTCGCCGTCATGCCCCGGCTCTCCGCATTTTTTATACGCGTGGATAAAATGCTTTTCCTGGTCCCAGTAGCGGACCTGGAAATCTTTAAGGCTGACCTGGAAAGGCAGGGGCCTCTGCGTTCCGTCGTCGCCGGCGAATTCGCTTTTGGTCTGGCCCGTTTCAAGGGCCAGCGTTCCCCGCACCGCGAAAAGCCCGTGCACGCCGCCGCCGATGAACATCAGCAGCACGCCCAGGTGGCTCAGAAAAACACCGGGGCGCAGTTTAAGGACTTTCCACTGTTTCACGGTGCAGGCTGTTATATTGAGGGCGCCGCCGGCCATCAGGGCGAGGAACCAATAACTGGAGAACACATTGTTTAACCGCAGGTTCATGAGCCAGGCCCCGCCTATGCGGCCGAACATTTCCTGGTAGGCCTCCGGGGACTCGCCCTGGGGTATGACGCCGCCCAGCAGAAAAGCCGCCAGCATAAGCCCGGAAAGCACGAAAAAGAATCTTACCGAGGAGAGGCTGTTGATAAGTTTTGTCATTATTTCCTTTGTGCCTATTTTATAGGGCAGTTCCCGCGCTGTGTTTGTTAGCGCCGACAGGCGCGGGAACTGCGCCTAAATTCAAGACTGACTACTTGTTGCAGCCCGCCCCGGTCTGGCCGGGCGCGGGGATCTTTTCATAACCGGGGGTCTTTACCAGCTCTCCCAGCCCCATCATAACCTCGCGGCCGCCCAGCACGAAGGTTGGGGAAGAGTTGATGCCCAGCGCCGTGGTTTTGGCGAAATCCCCGGCCAGCATGTCCGCGGCTTCGCCGGCGCCGGCGGCGACGGCGGCGGCGTCTATGCCCGCGGCTTTGGCCGCTTTTTCCCAGTCCGGGGATTTTATATCCTTGTTGCGCTCCAGCAGGTAGGCTTTGAATTTCTCCGGGAAGCGTCTGGAAATAAAAAGCTGGCGGGCGTTTTCGCGCCATTCCGGTTCGCCGTGCAGGCTTGAAAATTCCCAACCGCCTCCAACCGCGGTGGCTGTGGATTTCTTCGCGTCGCCTATGAAGTGTATCTCCAGCTTAAGCCCCGGCGGCAGCAGGCCGTCTTTTTCAGCGGCCAGGACCGCGTTTTCAGCCGACACGCCGTACGGGCACTCGCTCATAACAAAGAGTTCAAGCGTGTTTTCCTTTACCGCTCTTGAAGCGTAAAAACCGCGGCCCTGGCGGTCTTCGTAAACCAGGTAGCCGCCGGCCTCCTTAAAAACTCCAGCCTGCAGCTCTTTCTCAAGGCGGGCCATGGCGTCGGGGGTGGCGGCTATGATATATGCCGGCGCGTATTCAAGCCGCGGGAACTTCCCGGCCCGTTCCGCCGAATCGTAGTCCAGGACGGCAGGCTTTATGTCCTCGAAATACCTGTCGAACGCCCCTATAAGCGCCTCGTTCTTTTTTATTCCCGAACTGAGCACCACCCAGAAACCCGGGGGCGGCGCTTTAGGCCGGGGCTTGTAGCCGGCGGGAGGTGCAATGCGGCGCGCCGCAGGCAGAGCGGCGTTGACCGCTTCATAAAGAGGCATAAGCCGCCGTGAGCCCTCATAGGGTTTGCCGTCCACCAGCAAGGTAGTCGCCGAGATCCCGGCGCCAGTGGCCCTTGCTGCCGCCGCAGCCAGCGCCGCCTGGCCGTCCGCGGTTACACGGCGTTCAAGCTCGTCGGGATTTATTCCCGCGAAAACCGCGGCATCGCGCCAACCGTCGGCGGCGGGGCTCATTGAGCGCGCCCCGAGGTAGGAAAGGAGCTTGCCGGGGTAGGATCTTACAAGCACGGCCAGGCGCATTGCTTCGGCCAGCTCCGCCTCCCCGCGTTTGGCTGAAAAATGGCCGTCCTTATCTTTAGTCACCAACGGATAAACCTTCAGGCCGGCCGCGCCCAGGCGACGCTGCACCGTGTCCGCCAGAAAGAACAACTGCCAACCCTCGCCGTCCAGGGGTTCAAAGAACAATTCCAGCTGCACCCCGTCCGGCCGGGCCGCGGCGGCGCCCGGCGCGGCAAAGCCCGGGCCGGCGCCCAGACAGAGCAATAAGGCAAAAATAATCCTCTTCCCCGCGTTCTTCTGTCCACGTTCTGCGGCATCTATGGAATGGTCGGTGTTCATGCAGTCTCCTTGTCAGTCTTCTCATTGGCGGCTATAGGCGTTCCCATAGCGGCATCCGCTGAAAATATTTGGCCATGCCGGTATACGGTGAGGGCCAGCGCCAGGAAAATAAGGTTCTGGAAGAATTCATATTCCAGGGAATTTGAGGAGCCGGAGCCGAAACAGCCGCAGGAGGTAACCGGCAGGCCGCGCAGCCAGGCCTGGGCCAGCAGGACTTCGAAGAAGATCAGCAGGCCGCCGCAGAACAGGGCGTTGAACCGCGTAAAAATGCCGCACAGAAGCAGCAGGCCGGAATATAGTTCCAGCCAGGGCAGCGCATAGGCGGCCCAGAGGGAGAGCTGCGCACCGGTCACTTTGTAGGTTTCTATGGCGTAGGCGAATTCCTCCGCTGGTGCGAGCAGTTTTATCGTCCCGGCGTAAACGAACATCCCGCCCACGGCCAGCCTGGCCAACAGCCCGAGTATATCCCGCGCGTTGATCTTATGGTTCATAAATATTCCGTCAGAAAGCCGCCGGCTTCCCCTGAATTTCCGTGCAGTTTGCAAGCGGGCCGCAATGAGCGGCTTTCAAAATATTGTCGAACTTCTTGGCCTGCTCTATTAACTGTGCCGGCCCGACCGCCCTTTTTCCGTTTACAAAGAACGTGGGGGTGGAGTTCACGTTTTTCATCTCACCCTCGGCCATCTCAAGCTTAATGCGCCGGCGCGGCCGGGGCGCGGCGGAGCAGGCTTCCAGTTCCGGCCAGTCCAGGCGCAGGTCCCGGGCGAAGGTTTCGAACTCCGCCGGTCTTTCTTTGGCCCTTCCCCACTTTTCCTGGTTCTCAAAAAGCAGGGCCGAATATTCCCTGAATTTCCCCTGCTCCCCGGCGCAGTCGGCGTAGGCAGCGGCGTCCAGGGACCAGGGATGGATATTCACGAGCGGGTAATGTTTGAGCTCCAGGCGTATTCCTCCGCCGTAGACTTTAAGCAACTCCTCCAGCTTCCCGGCCGCGGCGCGGCAAGCTCCGCAGGCGAAGTCGCTGTATTCTACTATCCGCACAGGGGCGTTGGCGGAGCCGAAAGTGCGGAAGTCCGGCGCGGGACGCTCCGGCCCCAGGCTGAACTGCCGGGCCAGGAGTATAGCTATCGTAGAGACAAAGACCAGGACGCCGCCCAAAACGGCCAGGCGCGCGGTTTTAACGTTTATCATGGCAGTATCAGGCCTCCCTCAGCGCCTGCCGGTTCGGGAGCAGGTTTCTTTTTGCCAGGCGGCCCGACTCCGGATGGTCGCATGACACTTCGCAGACCGCGCGCTCTTTCTTTTTTATTGCCATTCAGAGAATATGTGAACATCTGTTCCTATGTAGTATAGCCGAGCGGGCAGGACATGTCACGGGATCTGTTAGAATGCCATGTCCGGTCCGGATCCTTGCGCGGCGCGGTCAGGGCGCGAAGCCTATGAACGCGCTGGAGACGAGGACGACCACGGCTAACTTCAGGCAGGTTTCACATAGCGCCTTTCTCCGGGCCCGCTTCCCGAAGAATTCTTTTTCCGCTTCGGCGTCCGGAGCTTTGCCAGGCGCGAACCCCGCGAATAATACGCGCAGCCGCGGATTCAGGCCGAAGAATATCTGCCCCATGATCCACATCATCCCGAAGATAGAGACGAGCTTGAGCCCTATCGCCGTCCAGGCCGCCGGGTGCAGAACGCGGAAAGCGCCGTTGAACAGGTAGTGATTTAGCGGCATGCCCATGCCCGTGGCGAAAAGGATGGTGATGAAAGCCATGCACCAGGGCGCGTTGCCCTGGAGGGTCTCTTCCACGACCTTATCCAGCTCGTAATGCAGTTTTGGGCCGTATTGCGCACGGGTGTTTACCAAATTGCGGTTGTAGAATGGCGCGGCCGCGCAGCCGACCAGCGCGATATTGTGGAATGCCAGCAGGATCCCGTGAACTATTTGTTCCGTCATAATGCCTCCCATTTTTACCGTCTCACTCTTAAAACACCAGAACTTTATACGCCCAGGCGGTCCATCCGGTAAGGATGGCCATGGTGCCGCGCCTGGCGCCCTCGGCCAGCAATGTGCGGCTTTTCATATTGCGGCTTAACTTCCGGCTTAATCCTCATGTTCCCCATGCCCGTCCTTTTCACCGCATTTTCTTTCGTTTTTTTCATCCTTTTCCTCGTCGCAGCATTTTTTCGCGGTTATAACTTTCCCGTTTCCTGCGTCAACCTTGACATCCGAAGTCGCTCCCTCCGCAGAAACGATTTCCACTCCATAGATCAGGCTGCCGTCCTCGTCTTCCAGCCCGGCTTTAACCGCTTTTCCACTGAAGGCCGACAATGCCGATTCCACGGCTTTATCCATGGAAATGCCGGCAAGGGCGTATATCGCGTTTTCCTTGACGCCCTTCAGGGATATTGAGCCGCGCTGCGGTTCCTCATCGCATTCCCCGTCTTTTTCCTCATTCTCTTTACCGGTTATCGTGTTTTTAATCACGCCCGGCATCCCAGTCTGTTTTTCCTCTTTTCCGGCGCCTGCCTTATTTTCGCGCTCATCATTTTCATCATTTTTTCCGTCCATTTCACTGTCGTTTCCGCCGGTTTCTGCTTTCTCCGTCTTCAATATGCTTCCGTTCCCAGCGTCAACTTTCGCGTCCATTTCCTTTTCGCCGTCAAGGAAAAGAGCTTCGTAAACCAGATACCCCTCCTCTTTCTGGAGCCGGACACTTTTCATGTAAGATTTCGGATATTCTGAAGTTATTGATTTTACCGCGTCGCCCGGGGATATTTTTGCAATTCTGGAATAAGCAGCCATATCGCCTCTCTCTACCTTTATGCTTCCTTTGACGCCCTCAGCGCGGACTATGCCTCCAAACATTACAACCATTGCTGTCACGGCTATGAAGCCGGGAACAAGCGTGTTTCTTTTCATAATAAACCTCCCACCAGGATTTTTCGTTTCCAATTTCAACCGCACTATAGCAGGACGCGCCTCAGGCGCGCGTCGGAACTGTATTTTAATGAAACTTAATTATGGGATTAAACAGCAGGAGGGTGAAAGATTTCGTCTTCTGAAGAACTTTGCGTAAAAACCGTCTCAAAACAGAAAGTCGCCGGCTTCACGGTATCTGCGGGATTGATAAAACGCTTTACTCCGGCATCTTCGCAATACGTACCGCACGAACTTCCCAGGCAGACAGCGGAGCAGGGCGCGTCACAAGCCCGCACATGGCAACAGGTTGTCTCCGCCAAAGCGGTGAAGAGGAGGAACAGCGAAAAGAAACAAGCGATAGCCGTTCGCATAATTCAGTATTTTAAGATATATCCCAAGTTTAAATAACTTACAATTTTCTTTTGCTGAAGTCCGCCCGGCATTCCTTCAAGCATGCCGGACGTGCTCAATACCCTGCAGCAGCAAGGCGGCGACATGCCTGTCGTTAATCGAATACCAGGCCCTTTTTCCTTCCTTGCGGTATTTCACCAGCCGCGCGCCGCGCAGCACGCGGAGCTGATGGGAAACGGCGGACTGGCTCATTTTGATCACTGCGGAGATATCGCAGACGCAAAGTTCTCTTTTTGCCAGCGCCCGGAGCATTTTAACGCGGGTGGCGTCGCCCAAGGCCTTAAAAAGCTCAGCCGCCTGCTGCGCCTGCCGGGCCGGGATCAATTCCTTTTTAGCCAGGCTGACGGTTTCAGGATGGTCGCAGGAAACTTCGCAGACCGCGCGCTCTTTCTTTTTTATCGGCATATCGCAATATGTGAACAGCTACTCATATGTAGTATACAAGACCGCACAACTTTTGTCAATTCCTCAGCGCCCGCAGAACATATTTCATAAAACAATTCCGCATGTCGCGGAGCATTTTCTAATCCAAGGATGAGCCTGAAATCACTCGTCGTGATTCCGTCGTGAATTTGTAGCCGGTCCTCCTTTTTGAAACAGGTTTAAGCCCGCTGGTTGAAC
>JAJZVJ010000053.1 GCA_021845705.1 bacterium | reverse complement strand
AGTTCTTTTCCGCCATGCGCCGTATCATAGGCAGGCCTATGCCTTCTCCCTTTTTAATTCCCGGGATGGAGCCGCTGTAGAAAAACTCCCAGATCCTTGGCAGGTTCTCGGCGCTTATTCCAAGGCCGTTGTCGGCTATGCTGTAGCGGACCGTGGAGGCGGTCTTTTCCCAACCCACGGTTATAGTGAGCGGCCGGCTTTTGTCCCGGTATTTGATAGCGTTGGCCAGGAGGTTGGTGAAAATATGGGTGAGGGCGCCGGCATCGGCCCTGCAGGGCGGCAGGTCGGGGGCTATTACCGCGCAGCCGGCCTCTTCCAGCTGGTAGTGGAGCGTGTCCAGGACGTTCTTAAGCGACGCGCCGGCATCCAGCGTCTCGGGGTTCATCTGCACCTGGCCAAGGCGGGCGACCTTTAGCAGAGTATTTATGACCTGGTTCATGCTTGCCGCGCTTTTATTTATGAAGTCCAAGGCGGCGGGGATGCTCCCGCCGGTAATTTTCTCCACGGTATGCCGCGCATCTCCGGGCAGTGACGCCGGAGCTATGGCCTGCCGGAGTTTCTCGAAATCAGCCGACAGGTTCTGCGTATAACCGTCGATATTGATGAGCGGGCCGCGCAAGTCGTGCGTGGTGAGATAGAGAAGATTCTCTATGTCCTGCTTCCTCTCGGACAAGTCCGTATTCAGTTTGTGAAGTTCCGCCTCGGCGCGTTTCTGCGCGCTGATGTCGGTTGAAACCCCCCCTAAGCCTATTATCCCGCCGGCGTCGTCGCGCAGCGGGAACTTCATAGTAAGATACGTATGTTCCGTTTTGTCGCCGCTGTAGGCGATTTCCTCGTATTGCCGCGGGCGGCCGTCCGCGATGACCAGCCGGTCGTTCTCCTCGTGCTGCGCCGCGGTGGCCCCCGGCATCAGTTCCCTCCTGCTTTTGCCGGCAATTTCCGCCGCGGGTCTGCCGAGAAGATCCGCGAGGGCCTTGTTCACCGCCGTGAAGCGCCCCCCGGTATCCAGCATATAAACCATGGCGGGGGTGTTGTCGATAACGGACTTGAGCATGTTCTGGCTGTAGGCCAGGAGGCGTTCGCTCTCAAGCTGTTTATTGTGGGCCAGCGCCACCTGGTCGCCGATGCGCGCGGAGATGCGGCGTACAAGCCAGGCCGCCGCGGCCATGGAGAGAAGCGCAAAGGAGGCGTTCCGGGCCGGCGCGCCCCCGGGGAAATTCGCCCCAGCGAGGTCGAAAAGGTCGTCCAGCAGCATCGCCGCCACTATCAGCGGAAGGAAATTACGGAAAAGGACCGCTTTCAGGGAATCACCGAAGAACGGAGTGGCCAGAAGAGATCCCGGGTCCGACGCCAGTAAAGCCGCGCTCAGGAGCAGGAACCCGAGCCCGGTAGTGAAGGCTACGGGGATAACGGTCCCGCCGTAAAAGAACGGGCTGCCGTACAAATATCCTAGCAGGATAAGGGAGCTTAAGGCCATCAGGACTGCGGCGGCCGCCACGAAGGCGCGGTCGGCCCCGGCTTTTGCGCGCGCCAGCCTTAAAAGTATGGCGGCGGAAAGTATGAACAGCCCGGTGGTGAACGGCGACATTTTCCAGACCGGGATCGCGCCGTTCTGCGGGGAGGGCGGCAGCAGGCTTGAAAGCCCGCTCACCGAGAGAAGCAGTACCAGGACCGCGGCTGTCCTCGCGGCAAGGCGTTTCCGGCCCGAGGGTTTATGGCAAAGCAGCAGGCCGCCGGTGATGAGGATGAAACTTGCCGCGGTATAGGGGGCCATGGGTATGGCGTCAGGAAAGATCCCGGCAAGGGCCGAAGCGTTCCGCAGGTAAGCCAGAAGATTTAATAAGGCAAGGGAGAAGATAAGGCCGGAAGCGACTAGGGCCGCCCTGCGGCAGTTCTTGAGCGACGAAGCCTGGCTTGTGCCTTCCTGCATATTCAACGTGTCACTTGGCGTAGCCCAGTATTTTCTCTATCTCCGGCTGCTCGTGCTTCATGCCCCACATGCGGATAAGGCCCAAGGCGTTCTCCGCTATGCGCGGGATGTCGGCGGCCGGGATCCCGGCCCCGGAAAGGCGCACGGGGGCGCCGGCTTTCCTGAAGAAAGCCTCAAAAGCTTTGATCGTCTCCCCGGCTGTCCTGGTGCCGAAGACGCCGGCCCCGAATTTTTCCAGCCTGGCCGGCCCGTCGGTTTTCAGGTGGTGCTTGAACCAGGCCGGCATGACGATGGCGAGGCCCGCGCCGTGGGCGATGTCGTACAGGGCGCTGAGCGCGTGCTCAATGGCGTGGTTTATGAAATTCATGCCCCCGTAGCCGCAGGAGGCCAGGCCGTTCAGCGCGAGCGTGGCCGACCACATCATGGAGGCGCGCGCGTTGTAGTCCGACGGATCCTTTAATATCCGCTCCGTGGAGGCGATAACCGAGCGCGCCAGCGCGTGCACTATCTCGTCGGTCACCGCGGCGTCGGCGTCTTTGGTAGTAAAGTAGCCCTCTATCAGGTGCGCGATAGAGTCCACCGCGCCGTTCGCCACCTGCGCTTTAGGGAGCGTCATGGTGGTTTCCGGGTCTAGGACCGAAACCCTCGGGAAAAGCGGCGCGCCCTGCGCCGAGAACTTCTGCGCCGTTCCCTCGTTAGTGACCACGCAGCCGGAGTTCATCTCGGAACCCGTGGCCGGCAGCGTCAGCGCCGTAAAAATGGGCAGGGCTTCCCTTATGCCGGCTTTGCCGCAGAAAAAATCCCAGACGTCGCCGGTGTATTTCGCTCCGGCGGCTATGGCCTTGGCCTCGTCAATTACGGAGCCGCCCCCGGCCGCCACTACCAGGCCGCAATTGTTTTCCCGCGCTTTCTTGATCCCGGAGCGCACGTGCGAAAGTACCGGGTTGGGCTTTACCCCGTGGTGCTCCACCACGGTTATTCCTTCCTTCGCCAGGGCGCCGGTAAGCACGTCGTAGACGCCGTTCTTCTTTATGCTGCCGCCGCCGTAAACGAACAGGGCTTTCTTCCCCGCTTTGGCGGCTTCCGGGCCCAGTTTCGCCACCACCGCCTTGCCGAAAATTATTTTTGTAGGATTGGAAAAAGTGAAGTTTTGCATGTTATCTCCTGGCTGTTTTCAGTGTAGCAAAAAAACCGCGGTTAGTGGCCGCGGTTCTATGCCAGGGCGGACCAGCCTTATTGCGCGTCCACCCATACACCGGGCGCCTGGGTTCCGTAGGAAGATTTGTTCCGGGCCGCGCCCTCCGCCGCCAGGCAGCCGGAGATGAAAGCGCGGGCTTTAACCAGCTCGTTAAGGGAGTTTATATACAGCGGGACCTCCTTTCCCCTTTTAAAGCTGACGTGGTCCCGCTTTACTATATAGTCCGAATTGAGATTCCCGGTGTAGTCGTTGTAAATTATCTCTACGTGGCAGTCCAGGTAGTCGCGGGTGAGGCTTTTCAGCCACAGGCGGTCCTCGGTCAGCGTGGCCTTGAAATCTTTGCTTTCCACGTATTCAAGACGGTCCCGGAAATCCTCGGTCAGGTTCAGGTAGACGGCGGGATCGCAGTAGTTCTTGTCGGCGGTGAACTGAAGGTACTTCTTTTCCTTCACTATTTCCGCCAGTTTGGCGCCTATCCGGCCGCCCGTTGAATTCACCGCGTCCTCCTGGGCTTCGTTCACGCCGCCGGACAGCACGTGGGAGCCGGCGGTCTCTATGCCGCCTATAAGGGCCGCGCGGAAACCGCCGCGCACGTAGCCGTAGAGCATAATGCCGTGGTAGTGGTACCAGGCGCCGTACTTGTCGCCTTTCCCGTCGTAAAAGTTGCAGATATTGGCGAGCTTGCGGGTTACCGCCAGCTTGTCGCGCTTTGGGTGGCGCCAGTTGTCCGAGAGGATGTTCTCTATGGTAAGTATGGCCAGGTAGACGTCCCCGTTGTTCAGGCGGTAGCTGGCGCGGAAGACCTGGTCGAGGGTGGCGGAATTGTCGCCCCGGGACAGTATATAGTTTATGAGCGGGACCTCCGTCCCCGTTTTGAAGTGGCGGGAGGTAACTCCCGAGGCCAGCGCGGTGAGCAGCTTGCTGAAGCCGAGGGGCAGCATTTCGCCTTTACCTTTGCAGTACTTTATGAATTCCGGGCTCCAGGTATGGGGTTCGCCGAACCTGGGCTCTATCCCGCCGGCCTTTTCCTCCTTGATGATCTGCGTCATCATGGCGAGCATTTCTTTCCTGCGGAAAGGGTTAACGCGCCCTTCCAGCTGAAGGCCGGAGTTGTGCAGTTGAACCAGCATGCGGTCTTTTTCGTCCTGCGGTATGTCCAGTGCCCTGATCTCCGCCTCGGTAGGCATGGCCACAGGCGCGTCCTCGACCACCGGGTTTATACCGGAATAGCTGCCTCCCGCCGTATTGCCGTTATCCTGGGCGATACCAAAAAGCACCTGGAAGAGCACTTTAGGCAGGTTCTTGGTGTACACGGCCAGGGCCACGTCGCTCTGCAGGTCGTAGCGCTGGTAAGCGGCCTGGCGGTACTGGCGGGCAAAATCAAGGGTGCCGTCCACACCGGGAATATCTATGTTTCCGCCGGTGAGATGGAGCTTCTCGGAGCCCGCCGAAGGGCGGCGGGGCGGCAGCAGCGGGTCGTAGGAAGCCGCGTCTAAATAATAATTCGCCCTTTCAGGCGCCGGCGCCGCGAAATTTTTTGAGGAGGCTTTAAGGCTTTCTACATCCGGGTAGTCCAGCTGCTGCGCGGCGGCGGGGAGCGCCGCAAGGAGCGTTATGAGGGCGAATATTGTTTTTTTCATGTGCTTTTTTTCCGCGCCGGGGTCTATATACTATAATCTAACAGACGCGGGCGCTTTTGTAATGCGCACAAAGGCCCACAAGGGCACTGTTTTAAGGCCTAGCCCCGGTATAGGTCTTTTTAATGGCAATGGCGGACAAACTTAAAATACTTCATATTACCGAGTCTTTCGGCTGGTCCGGGGGGGCCGCGCAGGCGCTTTACCTTGCCCGCGAGTTGCGCGCCCTCGGCCATGAGAACATTATAGCCTGCCCGCTCGGCGGGGACCTGGGCCGCAAGGCCGCCGCCGACGGCTTTGAGGTCCTGCATTTCCAGCCCAGGCGGGACTTGGATCTTAGGACCGCTTTTGCCCTGGCCCGTATCCTGGACGAAAAGAAGCCGGACGTGCTGCAGGCCCACCATCCAAAAGCCCACGCAATGGGGCTGTTCGCCAAGTTCCTGGCCAAACATAAGCCGGTCTTCGTCTTTACCCGCCGTGTTTCGCACCCCATCGTCACCGGCTTTTTCGCGAAGCTGAAATATACCAGCCGGCTTATCGACGGCTGTATAGCCGTGGCGGATTCCGTGCGCGGGCTCCTGGTGGCCTACGGCGTGCGGCCCGACGGCGTGCGCACCATCTACAGCGGCACCGACCCCGCCCGGTTCTTCCCCCGCCCGCCCGACGTAAATATCCTTAAAGAGCTTGCCATCGCGCCGGGGCTGCAGGTGGTGATGCTGGTGGGGAATTTCAGCAGGGACAAGGGGCAGCACATACTGCTGGAGGCGGCTAAGGCCCTGCGCGCCCGCGGCCTGGATTTCGTCCTTGTCTTCGCCGGGAAGAACACCGATTCGGAAGAACTGCGCCGGCTTTACCTCGCGTCCGGCCTCCCGCCGGAGAAAGCGCGCTTCCTCGGCCTGCGCGACGACGTGGAGAAGCTGCTTACCGTAGCCTCGGTCAGCGTGAACGCGGCCGTAAAGGGCGAGGCGCTGAGCGGCAGCATGCGGGAATCCCTCGCCATGGGCGTGCCGGCCGTGGCCAGCGACATTTCAGGGAACTCCGAGATAGTCAAGGAAGGCGTGACCGGCCTGCTGTTCCCGCGCGGCGACGCGGCGGCGCTGGCGGACCGCCTGGAAACCGTGCTCCGGAACCCCGGCCTGCGGGGCAAGTTCTCGGAAAATTCCGTCGCGCTGGTGCGCAATAATTTTACCACCGCCATAATGGGCGCCAGGACTCTTGAATATTACAAGGAGCTCCTGGCCGGGGTAAAACGCCGGCGGCCTTAAAACAAGCTAAAAAACGCCTGAAAGAAGCCGCTTCCTTATTTTCGCGGGGAAACGTTCTATCGCGTAGCGAAGCGTGGTGCGCGGCAGGCGCGCGTAGCCGGCCTTAAGGAAATCCAGCAGGACCTTTTCGGAGCACCTGTTCCCCACTTCCCGCAGCATCCAGCCGACGGCTTTGTGTATCAGGCCGTGTTTGTCGGCGAGCAGCCGCCGCGCTATGGCCAGGGCGTCAGCGCTCTCGCCGTCCTTTATGAAATTAAAGCAGGCAAGTACGGCTATCCTGCGCTCCCACACCAGCTTTGAGCCGGCGAGCCCGTAAAGCGGCCGCCTGCTTTTGTCCCTAAGCCAGCCACCGGCGATCACCGGCGCGGACATATCCACCAGGTCCCAGTTGTTTATAAAGCGGGTATTGGCCAGGTAGAATCCGTAAATTTCCTTTCTTTCGTCCGCGCCGCCCTTCTTAAATCTTTCAGCCAGCAGCATCAGCGCGCAGACCCGCAGCTCATGCCACGGCGAGGGCAGCAGCGCTTTTATGTCCGCCAGCGGCAGGTCCTTGTGCTTTTTAGCGAGGGCGCGCGTGGCCGGCACCGTGAGGCCGAGGAACCTGTCCCCCTCAGCGTATTCCCCCTTACCCGTCTTGAAATAGCGGCAAAGCAGCCGCGCCCGGGCAGGGTCCGCGTCCGCTCTGAAATCTTTTTTTAAGCTCGTCAGGGTCATCTTGCCGGCGGGTCCCGCCTCTTGCGATTCTCTAGATAAGTTTTCCCTGCAGCAGCCAGGCGGTGCTGAGGAAGGCGAAGAACCCCACTACGTCGGTGACGGTCGTGAGGAAAATGCCGGAGGAGTGCGCCGGGTCGAAGCCCAGGCGCTTCATGGTAACCGGGATCAGCGCGCCCGCGAGGCCCGCCGCCGCCATATTAACCACCATGGCGATGCCTACCACAAGGCCCAGCCAGGCGTTGCCTTTCCACAGCCAGGCCGCCGCGGCGGTTATCAGGCCTATGGCCGCGCCGTTAACGAAACCGACAAAGAGCTCGGTCCGCACCAGCTTCCAGGCGTTCTGCGGCGCTATTTCGCGCATAAGCATGCCGCGCAGCACCACCACCAGCGTCTGCGTGCCTGAATTTCCCCCCTGGCCCGCGATGATGGGAAGGAAGACGGCCAGCACGGCCACCCGCGCGATGAAATCCTCGAACAGGGCCACCACCGAGCCGGCCAGGAAAGCCGTGGCCAGGTTCACGGTAAGCCAGGGCAGGCGGCGCGTTATCTTGAACCAGGCGGGAGAGAAAGCCCGCTCTTCGGCGCTGGCGCCGAACAGTATCTGCAGGTCCTCCGTGGCTTCCTCCTCCGAGGAATCTATTATGTTCCTGGTGTTGATTATGCCGAGCAGCCGGCCGTTGTCCTCGGCGACGGGCATGGCCAGGTAATGCTTGCGGGCCGCTATCGCCACCAGCTCCTCACGGTCCGTGAAAGGCGAGACCTTGACCACGTCCTTTATCATTATTTCGGAAACGGGTGTTTCAGGAGATGCCAGCAGGAGGTCCCGCATATTAAGCACGCCCTGCAGCGCGTTGGCGCCGTCCACAACGTAGCAGTAGGTGGCGGCGGGAAGATGTTTCCTGGCCATCTGGCGCAGCCTGAGGATCACGTCTCGCACCCTGGCGTCGCTGCGGAAGGCGAGGAAGTCCGTGTGCATAAGCCGCCCGGCGCTTTCGCGCGGGTAAGCCAGTATCTCCGCCATGTCCCTTGAGAACTCAGGGTTAAGCAGCGAAACTACGTTCTTGGAAAAATCCTGGCTGAGGCGGCGGAAAATATCGGCCGCGTTGAATTTGCCTACACAGAGCAGGAGCTCCGCGGCTTCCGGCGGCGAGCCGTCCTCAAGCAGCGCGGCCGCCAGGGCGGGCGGCAGGTTCTCAAGTACCTGGGCGGCTATGGGGGCTGGCAGGTCCCGCAGCAGCTGCGCCGCGTCGCGCGGCTGCAGGGCTTCAAGCGCCTGGGCCGCTTTCGCGGGGTCGCTCTCGATAAATTTCCTTACCAGTTCTATCGCAGCTTCTTTTTTTTCATGATAGGTAAGCCGTGCCGGGATCGGGAGGCTAGGCCGCGGAGGCCCGCCCGAGGCGGTCCATTATGGCGCGGCCAAGGCCGTGCGCGGGGACACGCTCGGCGTAGATGACCGCGGCGCCTGAGGCCTCAAGTTGGTGCAGCGCCGAAAAAAGACCGGCGGCGGCTTCGCGCAGGTCCCCGCTCCGGGAAAGAACTTTCACCATCCGGAATTTTCCGGCGGGTTCCTTTGAGAAAGCCAGGTAGCCGGTACGCGCGCCTTGCTTGACCGCCTGCCCGGGAGTAATTATCACCAGTTTGGAGCGAGGGGCGTAATGTTTTTTAAGACAGCCCGGGGCCGGCGGCGTCCTTCCGTAACTTCTTCCCTGTTTAACCGCGGGGCCGGCCACCTTTTCTATCTCCTCCAGCGGCAGGCCGCCGGGGCGCAGCAGCACGGGGCGGCCGCCTTCGAAAGTTATGATAGTGGACTCCACGCCTATTGCCGTTCTCCCCCCGTCCAATATTATGTCCGGCCCGCAGCCCAGCTGTTTCTGCACATGCGCGGCCGTTGTGGGGCTGAGGCGCCCGAAACTATTGGCGCTGGGCGCGGCTATGGGGCGCCCTGCGGCTTTTATCAGCGCCAGGGCATGGCGGTTGGCCGGCACGCGCACGGCCACGGTGGGGAGCCCCGCGGTCACAATATCTGGCACGGCGCTGGCTTTAGGCAGGACCAGCGTAAGCGGGCCGGGCCAGAACCTCTTCATCAGCCGCCTGGCAGCGGCCGGAACCCCGGAGAAAAGCCGGCTTGCCCGCGCGGCCGAGCACTCGTGAAGTATAAGCGGGTCGAAGCGGGGCCTTTTTTTGATCTCGAAGATGCGCGCGCAGGCCTCCGGGTTAAGCCCGTCCGCCCCCAGGCCGTATACCGTCTCGGTAGGAAAAGCCGCCACCCCGCCGCCCCGTATAATGGCGGCGGCTTTTTTAACGTTCTCTGGCGTAGCTTTCACTTTTCCCATAATGGATTTTAGCAATAAAAGGGGACAGGCTACTTTATTTTCACGGAAGAATATCTTCCCGGAAAAGCAGCCTGTCCCCTTTTTTTATCGTCGGGAGATATCCCGGAAAAAAGCAGCCTGTCCCCTTTTATTTAAGAAGGTTCGTCAGGGTTTCGGCCAGGTCTTCGTATTTGTAGGGTTTGGGGAGGACGGCGTCGAAACCGTTCTTTTTGTAGTCGGCCATGCCGGCGTCGTCGGAGTAGCCGCTTGAAACTATTACTTTGGCGGCCGGGTAGTCCTTGCGCAGTTCCTGTACCGCCCATTTGCCGCCTTTGCCGCCGGGTATGGTAAGGTCCATTATTACCGCGGCGAAGGGCTTTCCCTGTTCGTCCGCTTCTTTGTAGCGCCGCACGGCCTCAGTTCCGTCTATCAATATTTCGCAGGTGTAGCCAAGTTCGGCCAGCATGCGCCGCAGCGCGTTGGAAACTATTTCCTCGTCCTCAAGCACGAGGACGCTTCCGGAGCCTTTTGTAACCGGCTTTTTCTCCTCCGACAGGGCCATTATGCAACGGCCGGTGGAAGGCAGATAGACCTCGAAAGTGGTCCCTTTCCCTGGAACCGAGGAGACCGTTATGTGGCCGCCGTGGTTCTTGATCACCGACCAGGCCATTGAAAGCCCGAGCCCGTGGCCTTTAAGTTTGGTGGTATAGTAGGGGTCGAAGATCCTGGGCAGGTACTTTTCCGGTATGCCTATGCCGGTATCGGATACTGTTACCTTTATATAATCTCCGGCGGGGAGCGGCTCCGGGGGGCGCTGTTCCCGGGGTATGTTCCCGGCCTCAAGGCGCAGTTTGCCGCCTGACGGCATTGCCTGGACGGCGTTCAGGAGCAGGT
>JAJZVJ010000052.1 GCA_021845705.1 bacterium | reverse complement strand
GTGTGGCCGAGCGTGTTTTGCGTTCTGGCCCCTGCGGTAAGCCCCCGGCTGCGCATCCCGCGGTCGCCATTCCCCTCTGGAATCCCCTCCTTCCTCCCGGGAATTCCTTAAGCGGCCTAATTATTTATATAATTAAAGCTGGTGGTTCCGTTCGGCCACGGGTTTTTTTGTCTTTTCATATTAATGAAGCCTGAATTTGTTCATCTGCATAACCATTCCGAGTACTCGCTGCTCGACGGCATGCTGCGCCTCAGCGACGGGCACGGCAACCCCTCGGATTTCCTGAAAGGCCTCGGCGCGCGCCCGGGCAACGCCCTTGCCGTCACCGACCACGGCAATATGTACGGCGCCATGGAGTTCTACTTCATGGCCAACGCCGCGGGCCTGAAGCCCATAATCGGCTGCGAATGCTACATCACCCGCGGTTCCCGCAAGGACCGCGACAAAAGCACCGGTCGCCGCGACAACGGGCATATGACCGTCCTCGCGAAGAACGACACCGGCTACAGAAACCTGATGAAGCTCGTTTCCAACGCCTACCTCGAAGGCTTCTACCACGATCCGCGTATAGACGCCGAGAGCCTCGCCAGGCACGCCGAAGGCCTTGTCTGCCTCTCCGGCTGCCTCAAATCCCACGTAACCCGCGCCTGCGCCGAAGGCCGCCTCGACGACGCCGCAAAACTCGCCATGGAGTATCAGGACATCCTGGGTAAAGGCAACTTTTATCTGGAGATGATGGACCACAACATCCCCGAGGAGACCGCCGCCATCGCGGGCATCCTGGAGGTAGCCAAGCGCACCGGCATCCCGCTAGTAGCCACCAACGACTGCCACTACCAGAAAAAAGAAGACTGGGAAGCCCACGACGCCCACGTCTGCATCTCCACCGGCTCGCAGATGGACGATCCCGACCGCATGAAGATGTCCCACGAGCTTTATTATAAATCACCGGAGGAGATGATAAAGCTCTTCTCCCACACTCCCGAATCCATAAAGAACACCCTGGTCATTGCCGACATGTGCAACGTCAAGATCGACACCAGCAAGCTCCATCTCCCGGCCTTCGACATCCCCCAGCGCTACAAGGAAATACACCCGGAGGGGGACGGCGACTTCTACTACCTGCGCGACCTCTGCGAGGAGGGCCTGAAAAAGAAAGTCCCCAACGCCGGAGAGGACTACCGCAAGCGCCTCGAGTTCGAACTGGACACCATCAAGAAGATGGGCTTCTCCAGCTACTTCCTGATAGTCATGGATTTCATAACCCACGGCCGCGGCATAGGCGTCCCCGTCGGGCCCGGCCGCGGCTCCGGCGCCGGCTCGCTGGTCGCCTACACCCTGGATATCACCCGCGTGGACCCGCTGCCCAACTCGCTGCTGTTCGAGCGCTTCCTGAACCCGGGCCGCAAGAGCATGCCGGACCTGGACATAGACTTCTCCGACGACGGCCGCGAGAAGGTGGTGCAGTACGTCCGCGAGAAGTACGGCGCCAGCCGCGTGGCCAATATCATCACCTACGGCACCATAAAAGCCAAGAGCGCCGTGCGCGACGTGGGCCGCGTGATGAACATCCCTCTCTCCGAGATCAACGCCATAGCCAAGCTGGTCCCGTCCGAACTTGGCACCACCCTCTACAAGGCCCTCAACGAGGTCAACGAGCTTAAAGAATACCAGCGCGATCCCCGGATCAAGAAGATGTTCGACATCGCGCTGAAGGTGGAGGGCCTGCGCCGCCAGACCGGCGTGCACGCGGCCGGGGTCGTGATCTCCAAGGACGACATCACCGACTACGTGCCGCTCGCCAACCGCAACAACAAGGACGTCATCACCACCCAGTACGACGGCAACATGCTGGGCGCCCTCGGCATGCTCAAGGTGGACTTCCTCGGCCTGCGCACGCTGACCATCATAGAGACCGCCTCCGAGTTCATCCGCAAGCTGCCCGGCCAGGAGAAATTCGACATCTATTCCGTCCCTATGGACGATAAGAAGTCCTTCGACCTGCTCTGCGAAGGGAAGACCACGGGCGTGTTCCAGCTGGAAAGCGACGGCATGAAGAAGCTGGTGAAAGGCCTCAAGCCCACCGCTTTCAGCGACATCGCCGCGCTGGTGGCGCTGTACCGGCCCGGCCCGATAGAGAGCGGGATGCTCGAGATGTTCGTGGACCGCAAGCACGGCCGCAAGAAGATCACCTACGACCACCCGCTGCTCGAGCCCATCCTGAAGGACACCTACGGCACGATGGTGTACCAGGAACAGGTCATGGAGATCTCCAAAAAACTGGCCGACTTCACGCCCAGCGAGGCCGACGATTTCCGCAAGGCGATGGGCAAGAAGAAGCTGGACGTCATGGAGAAGCTGCGCGTCAAGTTCGTGGAACAGTCCAGGAAGTTCCACGACGTCCCCACCAAGCTCTCAAGCAAGATCTTCGACGATATGGCGAAGTTCGCCGGCTACGGCTTCAACAAGTCCCACTCCGTGGCCTACGCGCTGATCGCCTACCATACCGCGTGGCTGAAGGCCAACTATCCGGTGGAGTTCATGGCCGCCCTGCTGACGAGCGAGATCGGCAAGAGCGCCGTGAATTCCGAGGAGAAGGAGAACAAGCTGGTCACCTACATCGGCGAGGCCCAGGACATGGAGATAGCCATCCTCGGCCCGAGCGTGAACCGCTCGCAGAAGAAATTTTCCATAGAGGACGTCCAGGGCAAGCCCGCCATCCGCTTCGCGCTTACCGCCGTCAAGAACGTGGGCGAGGGCGTGGTGGAGGCCATGGTGGCGGAGCGGGACAGGAACGGGCCGTACCGTTCTTTCGAGGAATTTACCCTCCGCGCTGATTCCAAGCAGCTCAACAAACGCGTGGTGGAATCGCTGGCGAAGGGCGGCGCCTTCGACGTGTTCTACCCGGCCGAAAAGCCGGAGATCTCGCGGACCAAGGCGATGGCCGCCGTGGACGCCTTCTGCGGGGACAAGGGGGCCCGGGATGTCAACCAGGGGATGCTTTTCGGAGAAGAAAAGAAGGCGGCCCCGCTCATGAGCGAGCACGCGCTGCTTAAGAACGAGCGCGAGGTGCTGGGCTTCTATTTCTCCGGGCACCCGCTCAACAGCTACCGCCGTCATCTTTCCATGGTCTCCAACGCCCAGGCTGATAAGGTCCTGGCCGGCGGCTTCGCCGAGGGGGCCATGGTGCGCGTGGCGGGGATAGTGGCGCAGTTCAAGAACATCCAGACCAAGCGGACCGGCGAGGCCATGGCCAAGTTCGAGGTGGAAGACCTTACCGGCAGCCTGGGCGTCTGCCTGTTCCCCAAAAAATACAAGCTATACGGTTCCCAGCTGGGCCCGAACAAGGTGGTAGTGGTCTCCGGCAAGGTGCAGAAATCGGATTTCGGAGAGCAGAACTTCGAGCTGATAGCCGAGGAAGCCTACGGTCTTTACGACGCTATGAACAAGTGGGCCCGCGGGCTGGTGGTGAACCTTCCGGAAGGGATACTTTTTGACGAGAAGCAGCTTCATGAACTGAAGTCGGCGCTCGGGAAGAATCACGGTATGTGCCCGGTTTATTTCCAGGTGAACACCAAGGGGCGCGGCACCTATATGATAGAGACCACCGAGACCGTTAATTTGAGCGACGGCCTGTTGCGCGAGGTGGAACGCCTCCTGGGGGACAAAACATGGAAAGTCGAAAGCGGATTCTGATAGCGGACGACGATCCGGACATCATAGACCTGCTTGAGTCGTATTTCAGGAGGTCCGGTTACGATGTTACGGCCAGGGTTAACGGCAAGGAAGCGCTGCAGGCCGCCGAGGCGGAGAAGTTCGACCTTGTGCTCCTGGACGTGATGATGCCCTATATCGACGGCTACCACGTGGCCAGCGAAATCTCGTCGCGGCTGGGCGCGGACGGGCCGAAGATAATCATAATGACCTCGCGCGACGTGGCCGCCGAAAAGGGGATAGCGCTGCTCAGCGGCGCCAGCGAAGTGGTGCAGAAGCCCTTCTCCCTGGACGAACTGGACGCCAAGATCAAGGCGGCCCTGGGTTCTTAACGGGGCGCGGCTCGTTTAACGCGGCAATAAGGCTTTCGCGGTCGTTCGGCTTAATAAAATCAAAGGAAGGAAAGATGAAAAAACTATATTCCGTGCTGGCTGTACTGCTTCTGGCGGCTGCCCCCGCGCTGGCCGCAAAAGACAAGGAGAATGCGGAATCCCTGGTCCTGCCGGACGTTGAAATGATAGATATACCTACGGCCGGGATACTGGACTACTACGGCTTTATGCTGAAGACCCGCTTTTACTCCGGCGGCGGGGTGCTGGGCGGGCTTAACTTCGGGGTGCAGGAGCGGCTTAACCTCGGGGCTTCCATGTCCGTGGACAAGCTGATAGGGTCCGACTCCGGGGTTAAGATGCGCCGCCCCGAGATACAGGTCAAATTCCGTTTCTACGACGGCGGATATTACGTTCCAGCCATGGCGGTGGGTTATGACGGGCAGGGTTACTATTATAGCGCCGCCGACAAGAAATACCTCGAGAAAGGAAGAGGGCTTTACCTGGCCTGCTCCAAAGAAGTCGGCGTTCCCGGGCTGGCCCTGCATGGCGGCTTTAACGTGCCCGACTTCGACAATAACTACCTTTTCGGCTTCCTCGGGCTTAACTACACGCTAGAGGACCAGGTGGCGTTCATGCTGGAATACGACAGCCTGTTCCACGCCGACGACCCCGAGAGGCTCAACGCCGGGACGCGCATTTATATTACGCCGTATTTCCAGCTGGACCTGGGCATGCGGGAGATCGGGCGCAGCGACAAGTTCGCCAACGGCTTCCCGCGCAAGGCGGAGCGCATAGTGCAGATGCGCTACAACACAAGCTTTTAGCTAAGGTTCAGGAGAAGCGTTTTAGGAGCGATTTATTTTAAGGAGAAAATTATGGCAAAAAAGATCGGCATACTTACCGGGGGCGGCGACTGTCCCGGGCTTAACCCGGCCATCCGCGGCTGCGTCTACGCGGCTGAGAAACACGGCTACGAATGCGTCGGCCTCGCCGACGGCTGGAAGGGCCTTGTCGAAGGGAATACCACCCCGCTCAACAGGAATATCGTGGAATATATCGTGATGAAAGGCGGCACGATGCTGGGCACTTCCCGCACCAACCCGGTCAAAATAGAGAACGGCGTGCAGAGATGCCTTGAGAATTTTAAAAAGCTGGACCTCCACGCCCTGGTCGCCATGGGCGGGGACGACACCCTCGGCGTGGCCACCAAGCTGTACCGGGACCACAAGCTGAACGTCATAGGCGTGCCCAAGACCATGGACAACGACCTGAACAATACGGACTACACTTTCGGCTTCGACACTTCGGTCACGCGCGCCATGGAAGCCGCGCAGTCGCTGATGGACACCGGCGCCAGCCATCACCGCGTGATGGTCCTTGAAGTCATGGGCCGGCACGCCGGCTGGGTGGCGCTTTATACCGCCATCGCCACGGCCGCGGACTTCGTCTGTATCCCGGAGCGGAAAATAGACACCGCCGATATGATCAAGAAGATCAAGGCCTCCTACGCCAGGAAGCGCTTCGCCCTGGTCATCACCAGCGAGGCGGCGGAACTTCCCGCCGCGGGAGAGGATAATCTGAAGCACCAGCTGGACCAGTTCGGCCACCGCATCCTGAAGGACCGCGGCATGGGCGAGCACATAGCCTCTTTCATAGAGAAGAACACCGGCATAGAGACGCGCACCGCAGTGATAGGCCATATGCAGCGCGGCGGGGCGCCCACGCTTTTCGACAGGATGCTCGCCACCCGTGTGGGTATGAAGGCCGCCGACCTGGTGCACGCCGGGCAGTTCGGTATGATGAGCGCCCTGGTCGGCAACCAGATAGTGGGCGTGCCGCTGGAAAAAGCCACCGGCGAACTGAAGACCGTCAGCAAAGAATGGTTCGACGTGATGGAAGTACTTTTTTAAAAGAGGCCTGAGAGTCGGGAGTCCTGAGTCGAAAGTCGCGGAATTAATTTTTCCCGGCCCCGGCTCCCGGCCCCCGGCCCCCGGCCCCCGACTCTTAGTTCTTGAAAGGAGCATTTATGACCGAAAACAAACAGGCCGCGGCGCCGGCCCAGTTCCAGCGCAAGACCATCCTTATAAAAAAGCGCCTGCAGTACCATTACATGGCGCTTATACTGACCAGCGTGGTGCTGGCCTTCATCGTCTTCGGACTTGAGGCCATCTGGACGGTTTCCAGGGTGGTGAACGAGAACCCTTACCTGATGCCGCTGCTGGACATAATCAAGGAAATGGCGCCGCTGTTCGCCATAAAGATAGTGACTTACATGGTGATAGTCATCATCGTGTCCGCCGTCATTTCCCACCGCATGGCCGGCCCTATCTTTAAATTCGAAAAAAGCTGCGCGACGGTAGCCGAGGGCGACCTGACCCATAAAGTGTACCTCCGCAAGGGCGACCAGCTTACTGACCTGCAGGACTGCTTCAATGAAATGCTCGCCTCGGTGAACGAAGTGGTCAAAGAATACGAGAAATTCCGTGCCGAGGCCGCTTCGGCCGGCATGGGGGACAAGGCCGAGGCCCTGCGTAAAAGAATTGCGGAAATAATGCCTAAATTCAAGATATGAAACTGCTTGCGGCCGCGCTGGCGGCGGCGTTTCTTTCTGCGCCCGCCGCGGCCCAGAAGATCGGCGAAACCCTCACGATAGACGACGCGGTCTCCATAGCCGTAAAGAACAGTCCCGCCGCCCTGGAGGCGGAGCAGGATATCATCATCGCCAGGCAGCGCGTCATGGAGGCCCGCTTCATGGCCCTGCCGCAGGTGACCCTTTCGGGCACTATGACGCGGGCCAATATAGGGTACCCGGCCCTGCTGGGCCCGGAGCTGGGCGACCGCTACGTGGACCCCAGTGTGCGGGACAACCTCTATACCCTGCGCGCCCAGGCGCTCCAGCCCCTGTATACCGGCGGGAAAAATACAAATACCCTTAAGCTGGCTAAAACCGCCCAGAACCAGGCCAGGGTCAATTTCGAGGCCGTTAAGGCTGAAGCCGCGCTGGCCGCCAAGAAAGCTTTCTACACCCTGCTGTACCAGCGCCGCCTCAAGGAATCCTCCGGTCTTTGGCTGGACCGTGCCCGCGCGCTTAACGCCTCCCTGCGCAAAGACGCTTTCGAAGAGCTTGAAGCCTCTATGCTCCTCTCCGGGCTTTCAGACCGGGAGCAGCAGGCTGAAAGCGGGGCCGAGGCCGCGTTCACCGACTTTCTCCGCGTGCTCAACCGCGAGCCCGGCTGCCAGCTGGAAATTGAAGGAAGTTTCGAGACGCTACCTGTGGTCGCGGACGTCAGCCGCAGCCTGGTCACGGCCATGGAGGCGCGCTCCGAGCTTAAGAGCGAACTCTACAAGGCGCAGATGGACGATATAGCGGTCAACATGGCCATGATCCGCCGCTATCCCACCATTTACCTGGGGGCCAGCTACGACGTGAACGCCTACAAGGTCGCTTCCCCGGACAATGATTCGGTGAGGACCAACAACTGGCTGGCTTCTTTAGCGATACATTTTCCGCTCTCCTACGACATCTGGACCCAGGTGCGGCAGCGCAAAGCCCAGCAGCGGCAGGGCGAGCTTAAGCGCGCGGAGCTCCAGGACACTATAGGTTTCCAGATAATTTCGGCCCACAGGGACGCGGTCTCCTGGCAGGCGGAAGCGGAGAAGCTCGGCGCCGAGACCGAAAAAATGAAGGCGGCTTACGAGGCGGCCTCGCGCTCCGCCCGGCCTTCCATGGCGGCGCTGCGCGCGCTTTGCGCGCTTTGCGAGCTTGAGAGAAGGTCCCTGGACGCGATTTATAACCAGCTGCTCGCCCGCATAAGGCTGGAATGGGCGCAGGGCAGGGACTTCGGGAAATGACGGTGAAATATTTTCTCGCTTTTTGACCGCAAAAGTTAGTCCGGGTACGCTGAGCTGATATGCTTTTTTTGATCAGAACCATGTTCCTCATTCTGGCGGCGGCGCCGGCTTTCGCCGGCGCTGTGGGAGACTCTTCCATCCAGTACAGTACGGCGGAGTATGGTTCTCCGGCGGCGCCGTCGGCCGGAACCGAGACCGACGACGAGATACTTCGGGACGCGATGTGGACGCGCCTGGCTTCCTCCAAGCCGCCGGCCCGCCCCTCCGTGGGGCTGGCCCTTTCGGGCGGCGGCGCCCGCGGCTTCGCCCACACAGGCGTCCTGGAGGCGCTGGAATACGCCGGTTTCCCGGTAGATTATGTGTCGGGCACGTCTATGGGGGCCGTGATAGGCTCGCTCTACGCCTCCGGCTCGACAGTGCAGGATATCTGGAAATTCGGGCGGGACGCCAGGGAGCTCAAGATCTCCAGGGATTTTAAAAGCATCAAGCTGATAAGCCTTCTTATCACCGACAGCCTGATAACACCTACATACATTAACCGCTTCATCGAGAGCCGCCTCGGCGGCCTCACTTTTGAAAAACTTAAAATACCTTTCGCGTGTTCCGCCATGGACCTGCGTACCGGGGAAAATATAATTTTCACGGAGGGGCCGCTGGCCATTGCGGTAAAGGCAAGCTCCAACCTGCCCGGTATTTTTGCGCCGGTGCAGTACCGCCACCGCTACCTGGTGGACGGCGGCGTGGTGGACTTTATCCCGATAGACGCGGCGAAGCAGCTGGGGGCGGACTGGGTGCTTGCCAGCGTTACCGGCACCTCTTCCAGCCGCCTTCCGGAGAACGTTTTGATGTCGCTTCTCCAGGTTATAGACATCCGCGGCTCCCTGCTGGCGCTTTCGGCGGAGAAAGGGGCAGGCTTCGTGATAAAGCCGGAGGTAGGGGATATCTCCATCGCGGATTTTGACCGTTGCGAGGAAGCGGGCGAAGCCGGGCTGGTGGAAGCCAGCCGCCGCGTGGACGAGGCCCGCGAGGCGCTCCTGATATTTTCTGCCCCGCGGCTGGCGGCAAAACTATGAAACTGGTATGCGCCATGCTGCTCTTTTTACCCTCGCCGGCCGGGGCTTTCCTGTTCGGCGGAGGCTCCGAAAAAGAAGCCGCGGCCGGCCTGGCGAAAATGCGCTCCGCTTTCGAAGCCGCGGATTGCACCTCCGTGCTGGAGTCCTCCGCCGGGTTCCTCGACGCAAAGCCCCCGGCGGCAATGCGCGAAGAAGCGTACGGCTATATGGGGCGCTGTTATGAATACGACGGCGCGCCGGACAAGGCCATAAGCCTGTACAAGCTGGCCCTGGGCCTGTATCCGGAGAACCTGCTTTTTACTTCAAGGCTCGCGCTGATCTATGGCCAGGCCGGTTTCCCGGAGAACGCCGCGCCGCTTTTTCTTAAGGTGCTTTCGGTGAAGACCGACGACCTGGAAGCTAACCTGGGGTTGGCCAGGGCCTACGCGCAGCTCGGTTTCCTTTCCCGGGCCAAGGAGTTTTACTCGCGCGCCGTGATACTGCAGAACTTCCTCGACCCGGCCGTGCTCAAAGAATACGCTTTCTGCATGCTGCGCAAGCGCGACTGGTCCGAGGCCCTCTTCATAGCGGGCAAAGGGATGTCCGCCGCGCCCGGTTCGCCGGTCTGGCGCCTGGTCGAAGCCAGGGTGGCCGCAGGGCAGGGGAAATATTACAAGGCTTTGTCGGCGATAGAAGCTGCGATAGCGATAGCGCCTTCCAGGCAGCTGCGTCTGGAACGGGCGCTTTACCTGCTGATGGGGGGGCTGCCGCGCAGGGCGATGGACGCCGCCGACCTGGAGCTGGCCGCTGACGGCAGAGACCCGCTTGCTTCCGAGGTGAAAGGCATGGCGCTTTACGCCCTCGGCAAAAAAGCGGAGGCCGGACCTTATTTCCTGAAAGCCCGCGGCGGCGGCCGGTTTACGGCCCAAATAGCGGAAGCTTTTATAAAGGATATAGATCCTAAACCGGAAGAACCATGCGAAAAATAAAATTCTGGAAG
>JAJZVJ010000051.1 GCA_021845705.1 bacterium | reverse complement strand
GGGTGCGCGTAGGTGAAGAAATTAAGCGTGGTATCGGCGAACAGCGAGGCCTGCATCGCGGAGAATTCCTTGCGCTCAAGCAGGGTGAGGGCGGCGGGGTTCCAGTAGGACGCGGAGGCGTCGTCGGCTACCGCGAAGAACGCGCCGCCCATGCCGAGAGCCCTCGCGCCGGCGCCGTAAGACATGAACTGGCCGGGCTGGCCGCCGCTCTGCGCAAGGGCGGAAACCGCGGAAAACGCAATAAAAAACCCCACGGCGGGGCTGAAGCGTATAACACGCTTCAAAGAATCCCATACAGCCAAGGGGGCAAAAGCAATAACAAGATTGCGTTTCATCGTTTTCGGCAGCCTGACCCCCGCTCACTTAGCGGGTCTTAGCTTTGCGCCGCCGGTTTTCACCGGCTTTGCTATTATCGTAACAAGACTGCGTTACAAACTCGTTACAGAATTACGGCATTAATAGTATACCACACGGACCCCGTTTGTCAAGGCCCAATCCCTTGACAAGTCAACCCCTCTCCCACCCACCTTTTTTTTGGACCTATCTAACACGGCCGGCCATGCAGCTAAGCGATAGACGGCTGGGCGGCCTACCGTGGGGACGGGGTCAGAAAAACCGGCGTCTCGCACACCGTGCTCGCGCCTGCCGCTCTCGGCCTCGGCGCTACGCAAGCCTCGGCCTCCGAGGGGCTTTTTCTGACCCCGTTCCCACGGTCTCCGCCCAGGGGCTCGATTGAACAGAAAACGGGCTGACGCATAAATTGACTGGAGCGGGTGGCAAGGGTATGGGCTCGGAGCGACCTCTCGGAGGCCGAGGCTTGCGTAAGCGACGAGGCCGAGAGAGGAGGCGCGGCCACGGTGTGGCCGACGCCGTGAGCGACGGGCCCATACCCTTGCCACCCGCGAACCCTGCCCACTCTTTAATGTATCACGCCTATCTTGCGCAGTATGACCTTGCTGCCCTTGGGGCTGGAGGCCTTGACGCGCACGATATAACCGCCCTTGGAGACTATCCCGCCAAGGCCGTTCTGGCCGTTCCACAGCACGTGGTTCGGGCCCAGCCTGCCGCCCTCGGAGCCGCTCGAGAAGCTGAATTCGCGCACCACATAGCCAAGCAGGTCGTAGATCGTCATCGTCACTTCGGCGTTGTCGTTTAAGGTGTAAGTAATATCCACCCTTCCCTCGACCCCGCCTTTGCGCAGGTCCACGGGGTTCGGGTAGCTGGAGACCTTGCTCATAAGCTCTTCGCCTATGGTCGTCCCGGCGGGGGTGGAGATAGCGGACCAATCCGAAGCCATCCCGGCGAAGTTCCAGCTGCGCACCCTGTAAGTGTAGTACCTGCCCAGCGGTCTCGGCGTCTCGCCTGGCACGCTCGGGTCCCCGACGGTATAAATATTGTTGATAGCCCCGCCCGTCTTGAAGCCGGGGATGGCGGCTATGGTCTTCCAGACCGGGCTGGTCCCCTCGCGCTCCTGTATCTCATAGGACATGACGTTGGACTCGGGGTCGCTGGCGGCGTCCCACTTCAGCGTGTAAGCCTGCCCGGAAGCAAGCCCCTTGGCCACCTGGGGTTCCGGAGCCCCCGGGGTCGTGGGGTAGGTCGTGTCTATGCGGTAGACCAGCACCGGCGCGCCGCCCGCGCTCGGGATATAGCTGCCGTCGGCCATTACGCCGCGGACCGACAGCACATAGCCGCGATCGGATACCGTCTCGCCCCAGGCGGTATGAGGCCCCTTGAAAGAGCCCTGCATGCCGCGCTGGGCTATCTTGAAGGTCACGGAGTCCAGTTTATTGACCAGCATAAGTTCATTGCCGACATAAACTATCCCCTCCGCGGCGAAGCCGTCCGTGGACTGCACTGTAAAGGAGGAGGAGTTCACGTCTATGCGGCTGACCAGGTGCGTAAAGTGGCCCGGGGAAAGCGCGACGTTCGTCACCTTTCCCGCCAACGCCGTACCGGCCGACTGCCACGAGTTCTTTACCCCGGTAGGGTCCGAGAAGCTGTCTCCCAGGGACATTTCATACGCCGTCACGGCGCCCGAAGCGGGGTTCCACCTCGCGGACAGCTCGGTGGTCTTGGACGACCAGGCGGAGGGCACCGCTCCCAGGTCGGAAACAGGCAGCAGCATCCTGGCGTTCCTGACGTTATCGCCTGTAAAATACAGCGGCTTGCCGGTGCCGTCGTCCACTATCCGGTCGGGAATGTAGTCCAGGTTGGACTCGAAGTCCAGCAGGCCGTCGCCGTCTATATCGAAGGACGGCATGCCGGTATTATTAAGGCTGACGTTGACGCATTTGCCCGTGCCGTAGAAATCAAAATTATCGGGGCGGCCGTCGCCGTTTATATCTATAAGAGGCTCGGTCGGTCCGCAGGAGATACCCGGGTAGTTATAGATCCAGCGGCTGGTGTCCGCCACCGGCAGATTCCCGGCGCCAAGCACCACGTTGCCGCTGGAATCCGAAAGCGCGTAAGCGGGGTAGCCGTTAGAGGCCAGCATGATGTTCTTGTAGACCGGTGTCAGCGGGATAAGGGCCGGCGCTATCAGCACCTGGTTGGAGGCCATAGGATAGCTGTCCGAGAAATACTGGCCGGCGGCCAGCGGCAGGCCGCCCAGCCCCTTCAGGTCGGTAAAAGAGTCCAGCGAAAGACTGGCCAGATGCCCCAGCACATCCGCCCCGGACAGGTCGGTAGCCGAGCTGATATCGCAGGTAAGATGCAGGATGACCGGGCGCGTGGAGACCACCAGGTAGGGCAGGTTGCCTTCCGTTATGGCTATGGAGATGCCGTTCTTGAACGTGTTGGTGGCGGAATTCACGGCGTAGCCCAGGCGCGTGTCCGTGATCGGGCTGAAGGCGCCGTCGCCGTCGTCCTTCCAGAGGGAGACCACGGCCAGGTCCCCGTCGCCGTAATTCAAGGTGGCGCTGCTGATAGTGCCGCCCTGGGCGAAGTTGATCTTCCCTATGTCCACATAGTCCGACTCCGTGCTCAGCGTGTAAGACATCATGGGCACGTTCCGGGAGTTCTTCTCCACCGACCTTGGCGCCACGTTGGTCCCTGACACTGAAAGGGTAATGGACTGTATAGGCACAAGGCTGGAGCTGAACGGATAGGTGTCCATGTAGGTGCCCTTCGGGAGCGCCTTGGTTACGCCGATATAAATAGTGGGCGCCATATCGTGCGGGACGTTTACGGTGAACCAGGACTTGTCGCGGATCACCAGGCCCACCTTGTTGGCCTTCATGGCCTGCTCGCCGATGTCGAACACGGCGAAATAGGTCTGCGGCAGCGGGCTAAGGGTCTGGACCTGCGCCAGGTCCACCGATATCTGGGTATTGAGGGAATTATTCTGGTCAAAGAGGTCGACCTTGCGCAACGCGGCGCCGACCGGGTGGGTGACCTTCGGGGTGTTGATATCGCCCAGCTTCTCCCCCCTCGTGACCAAATTCAGATAGGGCTTGCCGGACGCCGACACGCCTATCCCCGAATAACTTACAAGTTCCGCCTCGCTGAGGTAGAGATAGCCGGAGGAAGGGAAGCCGGCCGTGGACTCCACCACCAGCTGGAACGGAAGAGTGTCCGTAGAGGTGAAGATATAGGCGAGCCTGGTCCTGGCCTGGGTAATATTGACGTCGTTCACGTCCAGGATGTCGTTCTGGTTGGAATCCTGGTAGATGGAGACGAACTTGACGTCGGTGTTCCTCGCGAAGGGCGCGTTGGGGTCGTTGGAGGCCCCGGTGCGCTGCAGCTTCATCGCGCTCCAGCGGGCGTTGCCGGCCGCGGTCGCCAGGTTAAAGCGGACCATCGGAACGCCTATCTGCGCCTGGCCCACGCCGCCCGCCTGCACCAGGTCGGCCGCCACGTCCGTGGCGCCCAGCGTTACGTTGGACGGGATCTCCCTGACCGTTATCGGCGCGGTGGTTATGGGCCAGGTGGAAAGGGACATGGTGTTAGGGATGCCGATGGTGAAGTCGGCGGAAGAATTAATGTTCAAGGCAGCGGTGGACCCCACCATGGCGAACTGGGACATATCGTAGGTGATGAATGCGCAGGTGGTGTTTGTGGTCACCACGATAGGCGTTTTAAGCACCACATTGATGGTCCCGGAAGAGAACGACTCGTTGCCGTAGCTCATAAGGTTAGGATAAGTGCCGGCGGAGTCCGAAGAGGTATCCACGGAATCCAGCAGGCAGTTGTCGTTGGAATCCCTCCAGACCTTTATAAGGTCCACGTCGGAATCGTTAATTGTGCCGCGGCGGTTCAGTTTTATAGCCTGGAGCTGGGCGGAAGTCTTGTCCGTACGCATGTTCAAGGACAGCAGGCCGACGTTCTTGTCGTTCTGCGTCATGCTCACCGGGGAGATGTCTTCGGGAGTAACGGCCATATTGTTCTGGGTGGGCATCACCACGGTGTTCGGCCCCGCGGCGGGCGTCAGGAACTGCGCGGTGTGGCCGGAATTGTCCGGGCCGAAGAACACGTTGGTCTCGAACGGGACCTCTATGCCGAGCACGTCGTTCTTCGGCGTCAGCATGGCGTGCGAGAATCTGGAAGCTTTGTCTATGTCCATGGACACGAAGATCACCGTGGGCGTGGCGCTTACCACGACGTAGTCCTGGTTGTCCAGGGCGGGGTCGGCCACGTAGATGGTGGCCTTGCCGACGGGATCGTTCAGGCCGAATTTCCCGTAGCCAATCAGGACGTCGGAAGTATTCATGCCGCTGGCCGGGTCGCGGTCGAAGACCCCGTTGCCGTTGTCTTTCCAGATCCTGACCATCCCCACGTCCGAATCGTAGCCGTTCAGCCCGGCCGGCTGCTTGCGGGAAAGCTTGAAGCCGCGCCACCGCACGCCGTAGCCCGAGGTGGTCATGGTCATCTTCATGAAAGGATAATTATCGGTACCCTGGAAGACCATGCCGCCCAGCGCCGCCCCGGAGGAATGGTTGACCACCGCGGAATCGAATACGCCGCGGGTAACCATGGTCAGCGCGCCGGCGGCGGTTCCGCCGTAGCTTATTATCTCCCCGTCCGCCATCGCGTAGCCGGAGGAGGGCAGGCCCGCGGTGGAAACCACAAGCCAGGCGGCGTCCATCGGCCCCGGGCTGGTCACGTCCTGGGCGAGGAGCGTGGAAGCCTGCGAGGCGCCTCCGCCGGGCGAGAAGACAGGTTCGGTCAGTATGGTCACCGTGCTGGGCGCGGAAATGAGCTCCCTTACTTTAGAGGTAAAGGTGAGGTTGGAGCCGGCCGCGGAGAAGTGGTTAGGCAGCGAGATGGCATTCTTCGCCGGGTCGTCCGCGGAGATATTGCCCTGCGGGAAGGACTCCGCCTTCAGGTAGGCCCCCAGGTAGCGCGGGTTCCCCAGCGCGTCGTTAGGCATGGCGGAATCCCTGATATCGTACGTCAGGAAATAGCGCTGCGAGGTGGAATTATTCTTGCTTTCGGCGGACGTGAAGACGCGCTGCTCGCTGGACATGTCCACCCTGGCGGCAAGAGGCCCGTAGATGGTGTTCCCGAAGGTGCCCGAGCCCACGAGCACGTCGCCCGCTCCCAGAAAGCCGTTATTGTCCTTGTCGTACCAGACCTTCACCGCGCTGACGTCGTTCGCGGCCGTCCCGTCCTTCACCACGGTCCCCGTGGCGTAGACCAGCACCCAGCGCCACATCGCGTCGGCCACGTCCGTCTGCATGGTAAAGTCAAGGATAGGCTGGTTAACGGCCTTCTGCTGCAGCGTACCCCCCGTAAACGTGTCGGTGGCCTTTACGGTCACGTTGTCGGCGTATTCCGACACGCGGCCGATCAGGGACAGCGTCTTGCCCGGGACGGTCACGCCTATGTTGGCCGGACTCATAAGCTTGGGCGCGTCTATGATGAAATAGTCGGTAGAACGGATAGCCATACCGAGATAGGCGAAGTTGGAGACGTTCGCCAGCGGATCTATGTCATAGGTAATAAAGTAATCCTTGGCGTTCTTGTAAAGGGTCTGGCCGGCGGTGTTCCCGCCGTCGCCTATCAGCGGCAGCACGGCCTGCCCGGAGATTATAGTACCGGTAGACCAGACCTGGTCGGCGGTGCCTTCGGCGGCGCGGCTGGAAATAAGGAAAGTGTTGTTAAGCACGTCCACGTCGGAGTAATAGAAGACCTCTTTCAGCGCGGGGTCCGCCTGGCCGTCGTTCATTATCAGCCTGCCGGGAGAGCGCGGGAAGGGGCTGTCGGACGGGAAGAACTTCTGTATATCGTTCACGCGGATGACCGTGTCCGTGGAGACCAGCGGCGTCCTGAGCGAGTCGTAGGGGAAGGTCCTCGGCTGGGCGCCTACCAGCACCACCTCGGTATCCTTCACTGTGGTGGTGGTCTGAAGCAGACCGTCGCCGTTCGAGTCAGCCCAAAGGCTTACCCTGCTAACGTCCGTCACCTTGTTCCACACCGGAGTATTGCCGTTCTCCGGGCCGGTGACCCAGCGGTCCAGCTTAAGCCCGCGCCAGACGGCCGAACCGGCCGTGTCCTTTATCTGCATGGTAAGGCGGGCCACGGGCTTGTTCACGTCGTTCTGCGTGACGAAAGAAGGCTTGCTGAAGTCGTTCGGGGCCGACTTGTTTACGTCCAGCAGGTAGACAAGGTCCGCGGTCGCGTACAAAGGCACGGTAGACGAGGCCACCGGAGAGAACGCGCCCACCACGCCGTCCAGCAGGCTGACGGCGGAGTTTTCAAGGCGCGCGCCGTGGGTAATGGCGTTGGCGGGGTCCCCCGGCGGAGAGGGCGTAGCGTCCGGCTTGAATTCGTAGACCACATAATACGTCCGGGTGCTCTGCGAGACCTGGCCGTCCACGGCCGGGTTATAAAGCGGCAGCACAAAAGTGCCCGGGTCCGCAGGGTCGAAGGTCGGAGGATTGGCGGGGTCCGTCACCTCTTTGTCTATGGCCTGGTTGAATTTCCCGTCTCCGTCGTCCAGGAACAGGCGGACGCTGCTGAGGTCGGAGCCGGCCCCGGTCCCGGTCTTGATTATCCTGAACGACTTTATCGTGCCGACGAAGTTGTCCGTCCAGGCCTGGATGGCAAGGAAGCCGGCCCTTTGAGTACCCTGCTCCACGTAGGAATTCTGCGCCGCATCAACTCCGGCCTGCCACCAGGCGCCGATATCGTTGGCTTTGATCAGAACGGTGGCGGGCTGGTTGCGCACCGGGCTCGTGGCCGTGATCACCGGGAAATTATTATAGGCCACGCCCACGAAGGTCGAGGTAAGTACCACGAAAGAGGGATTATCCATGACCAGCGCGAAGCTGCGGGGCGTCTCGGCCACCGTGGACATGCGCACCGCGAAGAAGAAATTGCGCGCCGTGTTGGAAACGATGGCGCCGGTGGAGACCTTGGTGTCAAGGTCGTCGAATTTCCAGGCCATCAGGTTGGTGTCGTAAACGCCGCTGGACATGAAGATATCCACCGGAGAGCCGCCCAGCGAAGCTTCTCCGTCGAAGACGCCCAGCTGGCCCGCGGCTTCGTTGTCCTTGTACATCCCTATCTCAATGATGTCGGAATGGGACAGCGTGCCGGAACTCTTGATCTGGACCGATTTCAGATAAGCGGGAGGCGCGCCGGCGGGCTGCGTCTGCATGGTGAGGCGCAGCATCGGCACGGGCGCGGGAATATCCGGGATGACGCCGTCGCCCTGGTAAATGGCGTATTTGGAGATGCCTATCGAGGTCTTGGAGACCGGGAGCGGGTCCTCAGGGGCGAAATCCCTGGGGGTTATAACAAGGCCGGACAGCACCACGTCCGCGTTGGAGACCTGCGGGAGGCCGCGGCCCGAATCGTTAGTATAGCCGAAAAGGGACGGGATATTATAGTCCGTAACGTTCAGTTTCAGGGTCTCGACCAGCGTGTCCATCAGCATCAGCGTACGCTGTCCGCCGTCGGAAAGAGCGAAGGTGTAGTCAGTGGTGTTGGTGATAGCGTCCCGCAGGTCGGCAGACCCCTTGGAGTTGGTGTTCATGTTTATCTTGCCGACATAGTACTTGCCGTTCACCGGGTCGCCGGTGGCGACGTTACCGTACTGGTCCCTGACGCGCAAAGTAACATAGCCGGGCATCTGCACCCGCAGGGGGCTGCCAAGGGCATACGTGTGGTGCAGCGTGAAATAGGCCGCGGTACTGGGGGTAATGTATTCGTCCTGGCTTATGAGCGGCAAGGTCATCCCGTCGGAAGGTATGCTGGAATCGGCCGTGATGGTAGCCGAACCGACCAGGGTATCCCAGATGTACAGGTTGACGAAAGAGTAGCCTGCCGGCATATCCAGTTCCAGCGGGCTGGTCTTTATGAGTTTCCAGCTCGGGTTGGAGGGCAGCACCACGGCCGCGGGGTCCAAACCGCCGTAGGTGGTATTGCGCAGCGCGGAGAAACGCACTTTAACGATGGAAGTAGTGGTGGTATTATTGTCGTAAAGGTCCTTCAGCACCACGCTTACCACCGTGGTCGTGGTAAGGCCCGTAATGTAATCCGCATACTGCGTGGTGGTCCCGGCCACCAGGCGGCGCGGCGGGGTATAGAACGCCACGTGGTCCGGCGCGGCGGGGATGACGGTATAGGAAGAGATAGCCGGCAGCCAGCCTTTGGCCAGCACGGTATTGACCGTGAACTGGTGGGTAGGCGCCGAGACCAGTGTGTCTATCAGGTAGAAGCTGGTGGAAGCCTGGCCAAGCGCCATCCTGGCGGTGCCTGGGTCCGCCGCGAAGCTTGCGGTATCCGGAGCGGAGAATTTAACGCTTCCGAGGGAATCGGAATGCAGCAGGAACGAAACGCCCGCGCCCGCGGAGTCCTCCTGGCCGCCGGCCACCGGGGTGGGGTTGCCGTAATGGTCCTCTATCGCCAGCGTGAAAACCTGCGAGGTGGCCCCGGCGGTCAGGGTCTGGCCGGCGTTCACGCGGACGTTGACGCGGTAGGTCAGGTCCGGCATTATGGTGACCGACTGGGTCGAAGCGGCCCAGCCCGCCTGCTCCGGCACCGAAAGGCCCAATATAGGCCTGACGGGCGTCATGGAGGAAGGATAGACGCTGGAAGCCGTGGTATCGAGGTAATAGAAAGTAGCGGAATACACGTCGAGCGGTATGTTCAGCAGGGAGACCGTCGAGGCGAATACCGGCGGGAAGGCGCCGGAAACGGCGCTTGACGCCGAGAACGAGAAGGAGTCGTTTATCAGCGAGGCCCGGCGGGTAAAGGTGGAAAGTATGACCTGGACCGGCGCCGTGGCCACCGACGGGTTATCGAACATGTCCCTCAATTCCGCGGTGAACCCCTGGACGATGCCGTATTTATCGGTAAGCTTGCCGGCCGTCATGGAGCGCGGCTCATTGCCGAAAGCCACCTGGGCTATGGACGCCGGGTTCATGCGCAGCTGGTGTATGGCCGGCTGCATGGTGCCGGAGCGGGCCTCCAGCTGCCAGTAGCCGGGCCTGTTGTCCTGGTGGTCGTTCACCGCGGGCGAGACCCCGGAATAGGAGGAAGTCCGGTCCTTGTAGCGGAACGAAGCCGTGGTCTGGTTGGAGGGAATGACTACGGCCGAAATGAACTGGTCGTCGGCGATACTCCGGAAACCGTAATCACCCACGATCCCGAAAGTGGCCAGGGTCCGGCCCAGCGCCGTATGCACCGCCACCTGCGAGGAAGGCAGCCCCAGGTAGACGCCGGTATCGCCCTGCTTGGTCACATTGTCGAAGTCGTCGCGGCGCTCCACCGTGAAGAAGGCGCCGGTCCCGGCCATTTCAAGTATGCCGACAAGCGCCTCGGGCTGGCTGGATATATATACAAGTTTAGAGGGCACGCCGCCCGTAGTGGTAAGCCGGCCGCTGAGGTTCTGCCTGTTGGAGGCGTATGTCGCGTATGAAGCCGGGTCCAGAGTAGTAGTACCTATCCAGACGCGCGCCCAGTCGCCCGCCTTAGTGGAGACCTGGTAGCCGATAGGCGTGGAAATGCCCACCTCGCCGGGTCGGTCAGGATAGA
>JAJZVJ010000050.1 GCA_021845705.1 bacterium | reverse complement strand
ATACGGCACCACTTACCGCATGATAAACCTGGTGGCCATCTCGCAGATAGTGGTCATCCTGCTCTCGCGCGGCGATATCTATCTGATCGGCGAAGCCTACGCCTTCGGCGTGTTGTGGAGCCTCGTCTTCAAGACTTTGTCCCTCATTCTTCTTCGGTTCAGGGACGATATGCCGCGGGAATGGATGTTCCCGTTCAATATCAGGCTGGGAAAGGCGGAATTCCCGCTCGGGATGAGCCTGGTGCTGGTTATCCTGGTCCTGGCCAGCCTGTCCAACCTGATGACAAAGCGTGTCGCAACCATATCCGGGCTGCTCTTTACGGCGATCTTTTATGTGATCTTCCAGGTCTCCGAGAACATGAACAGGAAAAAAGCGCAGCTTTACGCCCATTCCGAAGAGCCTGAGGAAAAGATGAACCTGCGCAAGGAGGCGGATATAGCTACTATCCTGCCGGAACTGCAAAAGCAGCGCAAGATCCTGGTGCCGGTCCGCAACCCGAATAACCTCGTCCACCTTAAGAGCGTCCTGGAGACGGTGGACGATGAGACTACGGATATAATAGTGCTTTTCGCAAAAATCGCTAAAGGCATGCAGCTGGAAGGAGAGACGGGGTCGATAACGGACGAGGACCGCGAGTTATTCAGTCCCGTGGTCCTGATGGCGGAAAAATTCGGCAAAACCGTGAAACCTATTTTTGTGCTGTCCAACGACCCTTTCTTTTCCATGGTGCAGGTGGCCCAGGCCGCCGGCGCGGACGAGATAGTGATGGGCGTGTCCGGCTCCACCGGCGCGGAAATACAGCTGGAGCGGCTGGCTATGGCCTGGGGCATGCTTAAAAAGGCCGATATTCCGGTTAAGCCGGTACTTGCAAAAGTGGTCTGGGAAGGCCGCCAGATGACGTACCAGCTGTCGTAAAACGACCGGGAACCGGGGACGGGGATCGTCGGATCCCCCGTTAAATCCCCCTGCGCCCGGCTTTAAACTGAATAATAAGAGGTCTTTATGGCGATCAGAAGGATCTGTAAATACGGAGAAAAAGTCCTCGAGAAGAAGACCAAAAAGGTCAATTTCGAGGAACTGAAAAAAAGCCTGCCCGCCCTCCTGACGGACATGTACGATACCATGGACGCGGTCGGCGGCATAGGCCTGGCCGCGAACCAGATCGGCCTCGACCTGCGCCTGGCCGCTATCAAGATAAAGCGGGAGGATGAAGAGCCGCTCAGCATAGTGATAATCAACCCGGAAATAGTAGAAAGATCCGGCTCTCTTTACGAAGAGGAAGGCTGTCTTTCCTTCCCCGGGCTTTTCGCCAGGCTCCGCCGCGCCGCCAAGGTCAAAGTGCGCGCCATCAACGAAAAGGGCCTGCCGATAGAGATAAACGCCGAAGGCCTTTTCGCGAAGGCGCTGCAGCACGAGCTGGACCACCTGGACGGAATTCTGTTCATAACCCGCCTGCCGCTGATGTCCCGCCTTAAACTGAAGCCGGCCCTGCTGAAACTTAAGGCCAGGTGGAAAAAGATAGACGAAAGCAAAATGAAGCCGATGTGAGTACGGTCCGCTGATGTCCAGATTGAAAATAGTTTTCCTCGGATCTCCCGACATAGCCTGCGGTTTCCTCAGCCGGATCGCGGCCTCCGGCCACGAATTAACGGGTGTTATTTCGCAGCCGGACAGGCCGGTGGGCCGCGGGCTGAAACTATGCTGCTCTCCGGTCAGCGCGCTGGCGGAAAAATACGGCGTTAAAACTTTCAAGCCGGCTTCGAAGGCGGAACTGCACTCCGTAATTTCAGGGCTGAAGCCGGACCTGGCGGTGGTCGTGGCGTACGGGCGCCTTATCCCGGCCGAAACGCTCGCCCTGGCCCGCCTTGGCTTTCTTAACGTGCACTTCTCCCTGCTGCCCAGGTACCGCGGCGCGGCCCCCGTTCAGTGGGCCCTGATAAACGGCGAGAAGACCACGGGCGTCACCTTGTTCTGGCTGGACGCCGGCATGGATACCGGGCCGGTTTTCCTGCGCCGGGAAGAACCCGTCCTGGAGTCCGACGACGCGGCTTCGCTGTTCGCGCGGCTTGCGTCCATAGGCGCCGGCCTGCTTGAAGCGGGTCTTGGGAAGATCTCGGCCGGGGAAATAGTCAGGGAGCCGCAGACGGGCGAGGCTTCGGCCGCGCCCAAGCTGACCTCCGGGTTCGCCCTGCTTGATTTTTCACAGCCCGCGGAGGCGCTGCTCGGGAAGGTGCGCGGGCTGGCCTGCGGCCCCAGGCCGCGCTTTAACCTTGAGGTCCAGGGCCGCAAGGTGACGGTGCAGGTGACCGCCGCCGCGCTGCCCCCGGGGCCGGTCGGCGAGCGCCCGCAGGGCACGCTGCTTTCCGTTGAGCCGGGAGGCGGCTTTATTGTAAAATGTGGCGTCGGGGGCCTGCTCGTCAAAACCGTCAAGCCCGAGGGAAAAAAGGAAATGGCGGGCTCGGATTTCCTCAACGGGCTGCGCCTCAAGCCCGGAGATATGCTACGCTGAAGTAAGATAAGGCTAAAGGAGATTCCAGTGGGATTTAAAGAATTTTACCAGCGGCATTTTTCAAGCTCCGACGAGAAAATAATCAGCCCCGGGTTCGTGCTGCGCGTGGGCGGGGTCGGCCTGGCGCTGTTTTTTCTCACCTATTTCCTGTTTTCCTGGACCATGGAAACGGTCATCCATAACCGCAAAGAAGTTATAGTCCCGGATATCTCCGGGAAATCCGCCGTGACCGCCCTGCAGGCGCTCTCCGAAAATAACCTGGCCATGAAGATAGGCGGCTACGAGTTCAACGAGAAGGTGCCGATAGGCACCGTGCTCCGCCAGATCCCCGACGCCGGAACTACGGTGCGGGAAGGGAAGATCATACGGGTCGTTTTCAGCCAGGGCGGAGAGTCGGTTTTCACCCCCAACCTTATAGGCCTGCCGCTCCGGAACGCCGAGCTGCTGCTGCGCCAGCGCCAGCTGGTGCTGGGCGAGGTCAGCGAATCCTATTCGCTGAAGGCGGACAAGGGAACCGTTCTTTCCCAGGACCCCAAGCCGGAGCTGAGCGTTTCAAAGAACACCATGGTGCAGGTGGCGGTTTCCGCCGGTCTCCCCCCGGCCGGGATCATCATGATGCCCGACTTCCGGCAGAAGAAAAGCGACGAGGCGCAGCAGTGGGCGACGCAGAGCGGCGTCTCCATCACCCTGACCGAGGACGCTAATTCCCTTTTCCCCGGCGGGACTATCATAGACCAGGACCCGGTCCCCGACACGGTGGTCTCCCCGGACACTAAGATAACCCTGACCGTAAGCTCGCGCAAAGGGGCGGCGGGTTCGGAGCGGGAGTTCCGCGTCCATTACGAGGTTTCCCAGAGCGGGTCCCAGCGCCATATCCGCGTGGTCGCGCTGGGCAAGAGCGGGGAGCGTGAAATTTTTAACGGGCTCCGCGACCCGGGCTCCAAGATAGACCTGTCGGTGCCTTTCGGGGACGCGGAAAAAATACGCATTTTCGTCAACGGCATCCTCGTAGAGGAGCGCCCGGTCAAATGAAGCCGCCTTTCTTCCCCCGCCCCTCCGGGCACGCCGCGCTGGTCCCCTCGGTGCTGGCCGCCGACTTTACCTGCCTCAAGAACAGCGTGGCTCCCGTTAAAGAACTGGCGGACTGGGTGCAGGTGGACGTGATGGACGGGCATTTCGTGCCCAACATAAGCTTCGGGCCCGGGATAGTCCCCGCCGTTGCGGCCGCCTCTTCGCTGCCCATAGACGCGCATATGATGGTGGAGGACCCCGGCCGGTTCATTGACGCTTTCGCGGCGGCAGGTTCCGCGCTTATTACCGTTCACGCCGAGGCAAGGGGTGCGGCGGCCTGCATAAAGAAAATAAAGCGCCTGGGCCTGCGCGCGGGCCTGGCCCTCAGGCCGCGGACAAAGCTTGCCAAAGTTCTCCCGCACCTGAAAGAACTGGACCTTATCCTTATAATGACCGTCGAGCCCGGCTTCGGCGGTCAGGCCTTCATGCCCGAAATGCTCGCCAAGGTCCGGGCCGCGCGGGGACTGATAAATAGATCCGGCCGGGCCATATGGCTGCAGGTCGACGGCGGCATTAACGCGCGGACGGCGGAGTCTTCGGCCGCGGCGGGAGCCGATTCTCTGGTCATAGGCAGCGCGCTTTTTTCGGCCGCCAGCCCGGCCGCGTTCCTGCGGGGGCTGAAACGGCGGCTTTGAATCCGGGTCGGGGATGATCGCATATGGGGAAAAAAATACTTATAGTGGAAGACGAAGAGCTTATAGCGAAAGTCCTGACCATCCGTCTTGAAGGCCTGGGCTATAAGGTCTTCTCCGCTCTTGACGGCGAGGAAGGCCTGGACGCGGTGAAGAAAGAGAACCCGGACCTGGTGATCCTGGATATCGGCCTGCCCAAGCTGGACGGCAACACCCTTTGCGAACTTATAAAGTCGGGGGAAGCCACGAAGCACATGAAGGTCATAATGCTGACCGGCAAAAGGCTGGTCGGCGATATGGAGAATTCCTTCGCCGCGGGAGCCGATTTCTACGTCAATAAACCTTACGAATGGGCCAGGCTGCTTGGGCATATAAAGCAGCTGATCGGCTGAGCGGTTCCAAAAACGCCGCAAATATAATATAATAGAAAGGCACGACGGTCCGCTAAGCGGCGGGCGCGTGTCCGATTTTTTGGCCGCCCTGATGGCGGCACAAGAAAGCGTCCGGATGACGTTGAGAGTGCAGTCCACGGGCATAGCTTTGTCGGGAATCAAGGAGGATACTATGGCAGTTGTTCTTAGGCTTCAGCGGATAGGAAAGCGCACGCAGCCGCATTACCGGATAGTCGCTATCGAAAAGGCGGCCGGTCCGCACGGCCAGCCGTTGGATGTGATCGGCCACTATAACCCCAAGGCCGAGAAAGACAAGGAGAAGGTCTCCTTTGTGGCGGAAAGGCTTGACCGCTGGATAAAGAATGGCGCCAAGCCCTCCGAAACCGTCGGCTCTCTTATTACCCGTTCCCGCAAGGCAGAGAAAGCCGCCGCCGGGCAGAAGTAAGCTTTAAGCGGAGGCTTTAATTATGAAAGAAGTCCTGATGTACATCATAGGGTCGCTGGTGGAGAACCCCCAGGCCGTCAAGGTCGGGGTCGCCGAAGACGGCGACATCGTAAGGTTCAAACTGGCGCTGGCCTCTTCCGACCGCGGCAAGGTCATAGGCAAGGAAGGGCGCGTGGTGAAAGCCATCCGCACCGTCCTGCAGACCGCGGCCGCCCGCCAGAACAAGAAAGTTTACCTGGACATAGACTAAGGTTATGCGAGTTGACGCGGTCACGCTTTTCCCCGGCATGATAGACGCGCCGCTTTCGGAAAGCATCGTGGGCCGCGCGCGGGAAGAAGGGTTCCTGGACCTGGGCTTTCTGAACCCCAGGGATTTCACCGAGGACCGCCACCGCACCGTGGACGACAAGCCCTACGGCGGCGGCACCGGGATGGTGATGATGGCGGAGCCGGTATACCGGGCCCTTAAGAAAGTCAGGAGAAAGAATTCTTTCGTTATCCTCCTGACCCCCAAGGGCCGCCGTTTCGACCAGGGCCTGGCCCTGGAACTGGCAAAGAAGAAGCACCTGGTCTTTATCTGCGGGCATTACGAGGGCATCGACGAGCGCGTTACCCCTCTTGCCGACCTGGAACTTTCCATCGGCGACTATGTCCTGACCGGCGGCGAGCCGGCGGCGGTGGCGGTGATAGACGCGGTTACGCGCCTTATCCCCGGGGTCCTGAAGAAGGACGACGCCACCGTTAACGAGACTTTTACCGGCGGCCTGCTGGAGGCCCCGCATTACACCAGGCCCGGGGTCTGGAGGGGCCAAAAGGTGCCCGAGCCGCTTTTGAGCGGGAACCATAAGCTGATAGCCGAATGGCGCCGCTCCAGGGCCGAAGAGCTCACAGGCAAGACCAGGCCGGACCTGGCCGCCCGCGGACCTGAAAGGAAACCGGCGCGCGGAAAAAAGAGGATCTTGAAATAAACTGGCAGGCTTTTAAAATAACTTAGGAGGCAGTATGATTAATATCGCTAAATATCTGGGCATCAAGAACGACAAATTCGATTTCCAGTCGGGCGACACCGTTAAGGTCTACACCAAGGTCGTGGAGGGCGACAGCGAGCGCATCCAGATCTTCGACGGGGTCGTTCTCTCCCGCCGCGGCAGCGGGATCTCGGAAAGCTTCACCGTGAGGAAGATCTCCTACGGCGTAGGCGTGGAAAGGGTGTTCCCGCTCCATTCCCCCCGCATCGATAAGATCGAAGTCGTCAAGACCGGCAAGGTCCGCCGCTCCAAGATCTATTACCTGCGCGGACTCTCCGGCAAGGCCGCGCGCCTTAACGAAGCTGGCAAAACGGAAACGGTCGCCGCCCCCGAGGCCGCGCCCGCCGCGGAAGTTCCCGCGGCCCAGCAGCCCGCCGCTAAATAAGCCGGCCGGGCCCCGTCAGCCAAGCCCCTGGAATTGCAGCCTCCTGCGATTCCAGGAAGGCTAAAGGATACAGGCTTAAGGATCAGGGAAAAGACACAGCAGGCGCAGCGGCGCTTTTCCGGGACTTAAGCCTTTATTCTTATCCTTTAAGCCTTCCCTTAAGACCGCCCGCCGGCCCGGCGGGTATTCCAAAGGCTAAAAAAACAACCGTGCCCCTAAGCAGATTCGACCTGGCGCTTCTTGAAAAAGTTAAACCGGCTTTCCTCGCTGGCGTTGACGAGGCCGGCCGGGGGCCTTTGGCGGGACCTGTTACCGCGTGCGCGGCGTGGGTCCCGGTTTCTTCCCACAGCCTTATCTCTCCTCTCGTAAACGACAGCAAGAAACTTTCCCACCTGCAGCGCGAACGCGCCCTCCGGCTTATGCTCGCTTCCGGCGTGCGCTTCGGTTTCGGTTTTTCAGGCCCGCTGGAGATAGACCGCGTGAATATCCTTGAGGCGACTTTCAACGCCATGGGGGCCGCCGTAAGGCGGCTTCTTTCAAACACGGGCGTTTCCCCCTCCCAGGCGCTTATTTTGGTGGACGGCCCGCACCGGATAAAACGGCTGGAATCCTGCGCGCAGGAGCCTGTGGTGGACGGCGACGCCAGGTCTCTTTCCATAGCGGCCGCCAGCATTTACGCCAAGGTGATACGCGACCGCTGGATGCAGGTCCTGGACCGCAGGCATCCCGGCTACGGCCTGGGCGGGCATAAAGGCTACGGGACCGCGGCGCACCTGGAAGCCCTCCGCAGGCTCGGTCCCTGCGCCCAGCACCGGCGGAGTTTCGCCCCGGTAAGGAAATTCTCCCGCGCGGGGGCGGCCGGTGAATAAAAAGGGCGCCGTCTACGAAGAACAGGCCGCGGCTTTTTTAAAAGAGGCCGGGTTCAGGATACTGGACCGCAACTGGTCCTGCCCGATGGGCGAGCTGGACATAATCGCCAGCAAGGGCGGAACGGTGGTTTTCGTGGAGGTGCGCGCGCGGTCGGGCTCCGGATACGGGCTGCCCGCTGAGACCGTGAACCGGGCCAAGCGCGCCAAGCTGGTAAAGACGGCGATGGCCTATATCAAAGCCCGCGGCCTGAAGGCGGACACCTTCAGGTTCGATTTTGTGGGAATACAGCCGGGCAGGCCCCCGGAACATATAGAGGACGCTTTCAGCGCCGACGGGTTCGGGTTTTTCTAGGAGCCCGGAAGCGCAGCCGCCACTAAAGGAGACTTAAATGCGACCATCCGAGATACTCTCTAACGTGCAAAAGACCGCGGCCTGGCTTAAAAAGAAGGCGCCTGGTTTTAAACCTGTCACCGCTATCATCGCCGGCTCCGGCCTCGGGAACTCGCTCCCCCGCCTGGCGGACATGGTTTCCATCCCCTACTCCTCCATCCCCGGTTTTCCCGCCACTACCGTAAAGGGCCACGCGGGGGAGCTTGTCCTGGGGCGCATGGGCGGCAGGGACGTGGTGATGATGCGCGGCCGCTTCCATTATTACGAGGGCAGGCCTCTCAGCTTTATAGCGTTCCCTATCAGGGTGCTTGGGGCCCTCGGCGTGAAAAATCTTTTCCTTACCGCCGCGGTGGGCTCGCTCAAGCCGTCCATCCGGCCCGGGGATATGGTTATCCTCAGAGACCACCTGAACCTTATGGGTTCCAACCCTTTGATGGGCAATCACCACGAGGCTTTCGGCGCGATGTTCCCGGACATGAACGACCCTTACGACGTCCCGCTCCGCCGGGCGGCGCTGAAGCTGGCCCGGGCCCATAAGATCCGCGCCGTGGAGGGAGTTTACGCCGCGGTGACCGGCCCCTCGTACGAGACCCCGGCGGAAGTAAAGATGTACCGGCTGCTCGGCGGCGACATAGCCGGGATGTCCGTGGTGCCGGAGACCATTACGGCGCGCCAGCTCAAGATCCGCGTGGCGGGCCTTTGCTGGGTCTCTAATTTCACCAGCGGCATTTCCAGGAACGTCCTTACGCACGACGAGGTTCTGGAGCTGGGCGGGAAAGTGTCGGAAAAAATGCGCGCGCTGCTGGAAGGGCTGCTGAAGTCTAAAGTGATATGAATCCCGGTCCCATGGCCCGTCCCGGTGACCGGAACGCAAAAACAGGGTCAAGAAAGTGGCGAAGCGCCACGCGCACACCGTGCTCGCCCTTCCCCGCCTCGCCCTTCGCGCTATGCAAGCTCAGGGCTCCGGCAGGGTTTTGCTAACCCGGTCACCGGGGCGGGCCAGGTACATAATATATTTACAGGTTTAATGAGGTGTTTATGAAAATGCTGGACCTGCTGCTTAAGAAACGTTCCGGGCTGGAGCTCTCCCCGGCGGAACTGGAATTCATCTCCATGGGCGCCGCCGACGGGACCATCCCGGATTACCAGCTCTCCGCCTGGCTTATGGCCGCTTTCCTGAACGGCCTCACCCCCAAAGAGACCGCCGCGCTTACCAGGGCCATGGCCCTGTCGGGGAAGAAGCTGGACCTCTCGTCCATAAAAGGGATGAAGGTGGACAAGCATTCCACCGGCGGCGTCGGCGACGGCGTTTCCATAGCGCTGGCGCCGGTCGCAGCCGCCTGCGGCGTGGTAGTGCCCATGATGAGCGGGCGCGGCCTGGGGCACACCGGCGGCACGCTGGACAAGCTTGAGGCCATGAAGGGCTTCAAAGTGCGGCTGGACCCCGGCTATATCGTGCGCCAGCTGAAAGCCACCGGGCTTTCCATGTTCGGCCAGACCGACCGCCTGGCCCCCAGCGACAAAAAGCTTTACGCCCTGCGCGACGCCAGCTGCACGGTCGAGGCTTTGCCGCTCATTGTCGCCAGCATCCTTTCCAAGAAATACGCCGAGGACATCACCGGCCTGGTGATGGACGTTAAATACGGTTCCGGGGCCTTCCTTAAAGATTTCAAAAAGAGCCGGGAGCTGGCTGTGGCGCTTATGAAGACGGCTAAACTGCTGGGGATACGCTGCGTGGCCGTAATGACCGCGATGAACGAACCCCTCGGGCTGGCGGTAGGCAACGGCATGGAGACCGCGCAATCCATAAAGATACTTGCCGGAGAGAAAGGCCCGGAGGACTTCATGCGGGTCCTCGAGGTTCTGTCCGGCTGGATGATCTACCTGGGCGGCAAGGCCCGCTCGGCGGACGAGGGCGCGGAGAAAGCCCGCGGCGCCATCGCCGACGGCAGCGCCCTGGAGAAATTCCGGCTCATGGTAAAATGGCAGGGCGGCGATCCCCGCGTGGCCGGCGATCCGGACCGGTATATGCCGAAAGCCCGCCTGGTGCAGGAAATTAGGGCTAAGAAAGCGGGTTTCCTGACCGGGATGGAAGCGCGCACCGTCGGGTTCGCGAGCGTCGCCCTGGGCGCGGGGCGCGCCAGGGCCGAGGACGCGGTGGATTTCGGCGCCGGCTTCATGCTCGTGAAAAAGCCGGGCGACCGGGTAAAGCAGGGCGATGTGATAGCGCGCGCCTACGCCTCGGCCCCCGCGAAGCTGGCGGAGGGCGTCAGGCTGTTCGAGTCGTCGCTGGCCGGCGGGCAAAAAGCGCCGCGCAAAGAGCCGCTCATCCGGGAAATAATAAAATAGTGGAGGCCTATGAAAA
>JAJZVJ010000049.1 GCA_021845705.1 bacterium | reverse complement strand
CTCATGGCGGCGCTGGCCTCCGCGGACAGGCGCGAACTAGCGGCGGCGGCCGCCGCCGCGCTTAAAAGCGGGCATACCTCCGGAGCTGATTTCTGTACCGGCCTTGTTTTCGCCGTTCAGGAGGCGCTTCGCGCGGGCTAGGCCCGGCTTCCTGCCGGGCGAATTATTTAAAGGATATCCAAGTATGATAAAAACCGTAATAAAGAAAGGCGCGTATTTCGACTCGGTCTCGCTTATGCAGGTGGCCAGGAAACTTAACGCCATCTCCGGGGTTATCGACTCGGCGGTGGTAATGGCCACCAGGGAAAATAAGGGGATAATAAAGGCCTCCGGCCTCCTAACCCCGGAGATACTTAAAGCCGGAGACAGCGACCTGGCCATAGCCGTCAGCGTTAAAAGTCCCGCGGCGGCGGAGGCCGCCTTCAAATCCGCCGACGAACTTTTGAACAGAAAACCCTCCCGGGATACGGACGGGGCCGCGCGGAAAGCCGCCGGGCTGGACGATGCGGTTAAAATGCTTGAGGGCGCCAACCTGGCGGTGATCTCGGTAGCGGGCCGTTTCGCCGGCGCCCTGGCCGCGCGGTGCCTTGAGAAAAACCTTAACGTCATGCTCTTCTCCGACAATGTCCCGGTGGAGACCGAACTTGCCCTGAAGAAAGCGGCGGTAAAGAAAGGCCTGCTAGTAATGGGCCCGGACTGCGGCACCGCTATAATAAACGGCGCGCCCATCGCTTTCGCCAATTCGGTGCGCAGGGGAAATATAGGCATAGTGGCTGCTTCCGGGACCGGCCTGCAGGAGGTAACCACCCTCATAACAAATGAAGGCGCCGGGATCTCTCAGGCGATAGGTACCGGCTCGCGCGACGTTAAAATAGAGATCGGGGCGCTTACGCTGCTACAGGCCCTTAAGATGCTGGCTTCTGATCCCGGGACGGAAGTGCTGCTGATAGTGTCCAAGCCCCCCCACCCGGAGATACTTAAGAGGATAACGGCGGAGATCAGGAAGATCCGCAAGCCGGTAGTGGCCGTTTTCCTGGGCGGCGTGATCGAAGAGAAGATCAAGGACGACTTTTACGCGGCCAGGACTTTGGAGGAGGCGGCCTACAAGGCGGTCTGCCTGGGCAAGGGCTGGAAGCTGGCCCGGGCCCGCGAGATAATTTACGATATGAACCTTAAGGCCGGAGAACTGGCTAAAACGGAGGCGGCGAGGAAGAAGCGGTCCTCCTGCCTGCGCGGGCTTTTCTCCGGAGGCACCTTTGTCAGCGAGGCGCAGGTGATACTTCCGGAACTGCTGGGAGGCATCTGGTCCAACGCCCCGCTGGACAAGAAATGGAAACTTAAGGATTCACTGAAACTCTCCGGCCACGCCGTGATAGATATGGGGGAGGACGAGTTCACCGTCGGCAGGCCTCATCCCATGATAGACTTCAGCCTTCGCAACAAAATGATCGTTTCGGAAGCTGCGCGGCCGGAGGTCTCGGTCCTGCTGCTCGACGTGGTTCTCGGCTATGGCTCGAACCCGAAGCCGCTGGAGGATATTCTTCCTTCAATAAAGGAGGCGTTCTCCCGCAACCGCGAACTGTCCATAGTGGCGTCGGTCACCGGCACCGAGACCGATCCGCAGGTGCGCTCTAAAGTAGTTAAGGGCCTGGAGGCCGCCGGGGTGATAGTTATGCCGTCCAACGCCGGGGCCTGCCGCCTGGCGGGAGAGATCCTGCGTCTGTCGGGAAAAAGGGTGAAACCATGAAACTTTTTGAATCCGAATTGAAGGTAATTAATATCGGCCTCGAGTCGTTCCGCCAGGGACTCAACGACTCCGGCGTAAAAAGCGTGCAGGCCCGGTTCAAACCGCCGTTATCCGGAGAAACGGCCCTTTTTGACAGGGCCGGCCGGCATTCGGGCCGCATAGAGAAAGCTAATAAAAAAGTCCTCGCGAGGATACTTGGGGCAAAGCCCGCGCTGGTGGGCATGGGGACGGCTCTCGACGTTGTCCCTGGAATGAAAAAAGACCTGATCCTGCACGCCGGCCCGCCCGTGGCCTGGGCGCGGATGTGCGGCCCGATGCGCGGCGGCATAATGGCGGCTCTTATATACGAGGGCCTTGCCAGGGACCCGAAAGAGGCGGAGAAACTCGCCGCTTCGGGTAAAATAAAATATTCCCCGTGCCACGAGCATAACGCGGTCGGGCCGATGGCGGGAATTATCTCCGCCTCCATGCCGGTGTTCATTGTAAAGAATGAGGCGGCCGGAAATTACGCCTACGCCACGCAGAACGAGGGGCTCGGAAAGGTGCTGCGCTACGGCGCCTATTCTCCCGAGGTGATCGAACGGCTTAAATGGATGGAGACGGCTCTTTACCCGACGCTGAAGGCGGCGATAGCTTCCCTCGGCAGGATAGACCTGAAAGCCATCGTCGCGCAGGCGCTCCATATGGGAGACGAGGTGCATAACCGCAATCGCGCGGGCACGTCGCTGTTCTACCGGGCCATCGCGCCCGCGGTCATAGCGACCTGCCGCGATACCGGAACGGCGGCCAGGGTCCTGGAGTTCATTAACGGGAACGACCATTTCTTCCTGAACCTTTCGATGGCGCTTTCAAAGGCTTCGCTGGACGCCGGGCGCGGAGTGAAGGATTCCAGTGTGGTGGTCGTGATGGCCAGGAACGGTACCGATTTCGGCGTGCAGCTTTCGGGGACAGGCGGGAAATGGTTCACCGGGCCGGCCCCGGTGCCCGACGCGCTTTATTTCCCCGGCTATACCAAGGCGGATGCCAACCCGGATATAGGCGACTCGGCTATTACGGAGACCAACGGGCTGGGCGGTTTCGCCATCGCGGCGGCGCCCGCCATAGTGCAGTTCGTGGGCGGCACGGCGGCCGACGCGGTCGGGTACACACTGGCCATGTATGAGATAACGGCCGGCGAGAATAACATCTACAAGATTCCCTACCTGAACTTCCGGGGCACGCCCACCGGCATAGACGTTATAAAGGTGGCTAAGTCCGGCATCCTCCCGTTCATCGACACCGGGGTGGCGCATAAAAAAGCCGGCATAGGCCAGGTAGGCGCCGGCGTCCTGAGCGCCCCCCCCGAACCCTTCGCCAAGGCCTTTGAATATTTCGCTAATAACCTTAAGTAAGACCGCGGGATGTAAAGTCGGGGCCTACCACAGGGGCCAGAACGCAAAACCGGCGTCGCGCACACCGTGCGCGCGCCTGCCGCTCTCGGCTTCGGCGCTTACGCAAGCCTCAGCCTCCGAGGGGCTTTTGCTAATCTGGCCCCTGTGGTCTCCCCTCCGTACGGCTTTCTCGTCAGCACACTTTCGTTAAACCGTGTAGCTTTGGCGGAGACCGCAGGGGCAGGATAAGAAAAACCGTCGTTGAGCCCGTCGGTTGCATAAGCCCGGCGGGCGAATACCGAGTGAGGCCACGGTGTGGCCGAACGTGTTTTTCGTTCCTGCCCCTGCGGTAGGCCGCCCGAACGGGAGTAGTCCTAAAGCCGTTATTCTCTGCTTTCCCCTTGTATTCAAGGGCTCCAATTGCTAATATATATATGGAAGGTGGCTGAAGTTCGGCCGCTTTTTTTTCTGTAAGGCATGGGGATATCATGGATAAGTCCAAAATAGAGAGCGAAGTCGGGAATGCCGTGGCCCTGAGCGGGTTCGAGCTGGTTGACCTGAAGATGGCCAGCCATAACGGCAAGCCTCTCCTGCAGGTCTTCGTGGACAGGGAAGTCGGCGGTGTAAATCTTGACGATTGCGCCGAACTCAGCGAGAAAGTGGGCGAATGCCTGGATACGAATAATTTTTATGAGGACGGCTATTTCCTGGAGGTTTCCTCCCCGGGAGTCGACCGCGTCATCAGGAAAGAAAAGGATTTCAGGCGCTTCTCCGGACAGCAGGTTAAAGTGCGGCTGAAGCGGCCGGTAGACGGCTCTCGCGTGTTTTACGGAGTGATCGGCGGTTTTGAGAACGGGCAGCTCATCCTGTCCGGAGATTTGAAATTCAGTCTTGAGGATATCGAGGAGGCCAGACTGCATCCGGCCGACGACGAGATCTTTAAGCGAAAATAATACAGGGGTAAAGAAAATGACTACTAACAAGGAACAAAAGAACAAATCGGACCTTTTACTGGCGCTGGAACAGCTGGAGCGCGAGAAGAACATAAAGCGCGAGGACGTGTTCAAGACCATCACCGACTCGCTCGTCAGCGCGCTGCGTAAATATTTCGGCAAGACCGCCCAGATAATGGCCGGCATAGACCCCGACACCGGCGAGATGGCCGGCTTCCTGGTGAAGAAGGTCTCGGAAACCGTAGTCACCCCGGAACTGGAAATAACCCTGGCTGAAGCCCAGAAGCACATGCCGGACGCCAAGATAGGCGACGACGTCCACATCCCGGTCCCGATACAGGATTTTTCCCGCATAGCGGCCCAGACCGCGAAGCAGGTGCTGATACAGAAGATCCGCGAGATAGAAAAAGTCCGCGTCTACGACGAATACAAGCCCCGCGAAGGCGAGGTCGTTACCGGCCTGGTGCACCACGTCGCCGGCCGCGATATCTTCGTTGACCTCGGCAAGGCCGAAGCGATATTGCCCTTCTCCGAGCAGATACGCCGCGAGCACTACAGCGTCAACCAGCGTGTCCGCGCCATCATTCACCGCGTGGACAAAGAGAACAAGGGGCTCCAGATAGTCCTCTCCCGCGCCTCCGGCAGTTTCCTTAAGGCCCTGTTCGAGGCCGAGGTTCCCGAGATCTCCGAGAAAGTTATAGAGATCGTGGACGTGGTCCGCGACCCCGGCTTCCGCGCCAAGGTGCTGGTGCGCAGCAATTCCCCCAAGGTGGACCCCGTGGGCGCCTGCGTCGGCATCCGCGGCTCGCGCATCCGCGTCATCATGAACGAGCTCGCCAACGAGAAGATCGACCTGATCCCCTATATCGAAGACACGCTCACCATGATCGCCAAGTCCTTCTCCCCCGCCACGGTCAGCTCCGTGAAGATCCTAGATAAGGAAGCCAAACGGGCCCAGATCATAGTCCCTGACGACCAGCTTGCCATGGCCATAGGCCGCGAAGGGCAGAACATCCGCCTCGCCAGCCGCCTGACCGGCTGGGAGATAGAGGTCAAGTCCGAGGGCCAGCGCTCCGAAGAGAACAAGCGCACGACCGACATGGCCATGCAGGACCTCCTCAAGATAGACGGCATAGGCGCCAAGGTGGCCGAGACGCTGATAACCATGAACGTGCTGGATATCCGCACTGTCGCGGGCCTGACCGAGGAAGAGCTCTGCTCCCTAGAGGGGATCGGTGAGAAGACCGCACAGAAGATAATCGCAGGGGCGAAAAAATTTCTTGAAGAGAATCCCAACTACGGCCAGCCCGCCGCCCAGGAAGAAGCTCCCAAGACAGAAGAGGTGAAAAATGAGCCCGAAGAAATCCAAGGAAAATGAGAATTTAGAAGCTAAAGAAGCCGGCTCCGGCGCTGAAGCCGGAGATACAAGCGCCTCTAAAAAGAAGGCCGCCTCCAAACCGGCGGGTGAAAAGCAAGCCGCGGCGAAAAAGGCTTCTCCTAAAGCCAAAAAAGCGGAGGCGGAAGTCCCCGCGGCCGAAAAGAAAGCCAAACCGGCGGCCAAGCCCAGGAAAACCAAGGCCGAAGCGCCCGTGCCCGAGCCGGAACTTCCCAAGAAGCCGGACCTTAAACGCTTTATGTTCTCCCATTCCACGGCAGAGGGGACGATAGCGGCCGGTCCCACGGGCCAGAAGGAAGAGCCTAAGCCGGTGGAGCCTCCGAAACCCGCTGCGCCGCCTCCGGCCGCTGCGCCCGCTAAACCCGCGGCTCCTCCCGCGGGCATAGCCGGGCCGGCAAAGCCCGTTGCTCCGCCGCCGTCTTACGTGATAAAGCAGGGGACCACTCCGCCCAGGCTTGCGCCCCGGCTCGTTATTCCCCCTTTGATAAAGCCGTCCGCCCCGGCTATGCGCCCCGGGCCCGTGGCGCCCCGTCCGCCCGCCCCGGCCGCCAGGCCGGCGCCCGCCCGCCCGGCGCAGAGCCCGGTAAAACCCGCGGCTCCCAAGCCGCAGGCGCCCGCCGCTAAACCCGCGGCCCCCGCCGCCCAGCCCGGAGTGGAAGGCGAAAAAGCCGCCCTCCCCAAACTTAAGGTCTCTACCAACGTCATAGTGCGGGAGCTCGCCGAGAAGATGGGGCTGAAGACCACCGACCTGATAAAAAAATTGATGGGCATGGGCGTGTTCGCCACCATCAACCAGCGCCTCGACGAGGACGCCGCCATGCTCATAGCCGCCGATTACGGCTATGACCTGGAGCTTATCCCGATGTATGGAGAGGAGGAGCTTCAGGAAGAGATAGAGCACGAGAAACCCGAAGATCTCAAGCACCGCTATCCCATCATAACCATCATGGGCCATGTGGACCACGGTAAAACCACGCTCCTCGACGCTCTGCGCGAGTCCAACGTCGTAGATACCGAGGCCGGTCAGATAACGCAGCACATCGGCGCGTATATGGTAACGACGCCGCGCGGCAATATCACCGTGCTGGACACCCCGGGTCACGAGGCGTTCACCGCCATGCGCGCCCACGGCGTTAAGATCACCGACATAGTTGTGCTCGTGGTTTCCGCCGTCGACGGCGTCATGCCCCAGACCCTGGAAGCCATGAACCACGCCAAGGCGGCCGACGCGCCGATCATCGTGGCTATCAATAAGATCGACCTGCCTACCGCCAATACCCAGCAGATAAAACAACAGCTGTCCAACCACGGCCTGCTGCCGGAAGACTGGGGAGGAAAGACGCCGATGGTGGAAGTTTCCGCCAAGAAGCGCCTGAACCTGGACAAACTCCTCGAGATCGTGAGCATCCAGGCGGAGCTGATGGAACTGAAAGCCAACCCTGACAAGCCCGGCCAGGGCATAGTTATAGAGTCGCGCCTTGACTCCAAGAAGGGTATAGTGGCCACCGTTATAAACGTGACCGGCACCATACGCGTGGGCGATCCGTTCACCGTGGGCGCCGCGCACGGCAAGGTGCGCGCCATCATCGACGACCACGGCAACAGGCTTACGGAGCTCAAGCCCAGCCAGCCAGGAGAGATCCTGGGCATAAGCGGAGAAGTCCCGACCGCAGGCGACGTGCTTAAGGTCGTAGAGAACGAGAAAGAGGCTCGCCACGTGGCCGACAAGCGCAAGCTGAACCGCCGCGAGGAAGCCCTTTCCCACCAGAAGCACGTAACGCTGCTTTCGCTTAAGTCGCAGGTAGACCAGAAGCTGCTGCGCAACCTGAACGTCGTGCTCAAGGCCGATATGTTCGGCTCCATGCAGGCCATTAAGGATTCGCTCGAGCGGATGAGCACCCACGAGGTGGCCATCCAGATGCTTCATACCGGCATCGGCAATATCACCGAATCCGACGTGCTGCTGGCCAAGGCCTCTTCCGCCGTCATTCTCGGTTTCCACGTGGAAGCCGACTCCAAGGTGCGCGAGGCGGCCAAGGATGCCGACGTGGAAATACGCGACTACCAGATAATCTACGACCTGCTGGAAGACGTGCGCGCCGCGATGAGCGGCCTGCTGGCCCCGGAGATCATCGAGACCGTGGCCGGACGCGCCGAGATACAGCAGATCTTCGACCTCAGCTCCGGCAAGGTGGCCGGCTCGCTGGTGCGCGAGGGAAAGCTCGTCCGCAACCAGGTCATGCGCGTGGTGCGCGGCAAGGATATCGTAGGCACCGGCAAGATAAGCGGGCTCAAGCGCTTCAAGGAAGACGTGAAGGAAGTGGAGAAGGGCCTTGAGTGCGGCATATTGCTGGACGGCTTCAAGGACTTCCGCGTGGGCGACATGGTAGAGGTAATAACCAAAGAGGAACGCATACGGCGCCTTGCGGCGCCGGGAGCTTAGACCCTATGGGTTCGAAACGCAATGAAAGGCTGAAGGAACTCTTCCTGCAGGAAATAAGTTCGGCGCTCCGGAACGTCAACGGCATTAACGCCAACGGCATCCTGACGCTGACCGGGTCAGAGCTGACCCGCGACGGGAAAGTCCTTTATATCTACTATTCGGTGCTGGGTACCGACGACGAGCGCCGGCGTAAGGAACTTATACTTAAGGCCAACAGCCGGGACATCCGCACGCAGCTCTTCAGGCGGCTCTGCCTTAAAAATGTCCCGGAGCTGGTCTTCAGGTTCGATGATACGCCGGAGAAAGCTTCGCACCTGGAGAACCTGTTCAAGCAGATACATGCCGAGGACGGGACGGAGCGGGGCGGCAAGGCCAAGAAAAAGCAGGCCGATCCTCTTAAAAATGACAAAACCGATGAAAACCCTGGACCTCGAGACTGAATTCAAGCGTCTTGAGGACCTGATAGCCAGATCCGGCACCTTTTTCCTGGCCGGCCACCTGAATCCCGACGGCGACACGATAGGGTCCATGCTCGCGATCGCCTCGGTGCTCAAGCGGCTGGGCAAGAAGGTCCGGCTGTTCTCCCAGGACCCGGTCCCCGAGAACCTTTGTTTCCTCCCCCACGCCAGTTCCATCCGCTCCACCCTGCCTTCCGGTAAGTTTGACGCGGCCATCCTGCTGGAGTGCTCGACTCCCGAGCGCGGCGGGAACCTCGAACCGGTGCTTAAGCGGGCCGGCACGGTGGTGAACATAGACCACCACAAGACATCCGAGTTTTACGGCGATATAAACATCGTTGAAACGCATTCTTCCTCCACGGCGGAGATAGTCTACCGCCTGCTCTACAACATGCACGTGAACGTTACCAGGCGCGAGGCTTCCTGCCTTTACACGGGAATAGTGACCGACACCGGGCGCTTTCACTTCCCGGCTACCAGCCCGCGCACACTGGAGGTCGCCTCCCGCCTGCTGGAGACCGGTTTCAAGTTTTCCCGCGTAAACGACCTTATTTACGCGACGAAAGCGGTTGAAGGGCTTAGGATACTTGGCAGGGCGCTGGAGAGCCTCGAGGTAATGGCCGGCGGCAAACTGGCCGTCCTTACCCTGAAAACTTCCGATTTCAAGGAGCTGGGCGCCCGTCCGGAGCACACCGAGAACGTTATAAATTTCGGGCTGATGCCTCCCGGTGTTAAAGCCGCGGTCATGTTCCGCGAGGAAGAAGGGCGCGTAAGCGTAACGTTCCGTTCGCGCGGGCACCTGGATATGAGCCTGGTCGCGAAGGCTTTCGGCGGCGGCGGGCACCGCAACGCTTCCGGCTGCCGCGTTAAAGGCGGTCTTTCCGCTGTGCGTGAAAAAGTCCTGTCCGTCCTTAAGCGCCTTCTGAAAGCATAAGTCATGACCTCCACCCCCCAGCAGCCTTCCGGGCTGTTCCTGTTCGACAAGCCGAAAGGTATTACCTCTCACGACGCCGTAGCCCTGCTGCGCGCCAAGCTTTCCCTGCAGAAGATAGGGCATACCGGGACCCTGGACCCCATGGCGACGGGCCTGCTGATATTTATGGTCGGTTCGGCTACTTCGGGGCAGTCGGCCATGCAGGGGCTGCCCAAGGTTTACGGCGGGACTATCCTTTTCGGGTCGGAAACCGACACCTGGGACGCCGAGGGCAAGGTGACGGCGGAAGCCCCTCCTCCCCCGCTGGATGGCAAAAGCGTCTGCGGGGCGGTCAAATCATTCAACGGGAAACTTATCCAGCAGATCCCCCCCTATTCCGCGGTGCGGCTTAACGGCAGGCATATGTACAAGCTGGCCCGCGCCAACCAGGTCATGCCGGAAGTAAAGCGCGAAGTGGAAGTCCGCTGGATCTCCTGGGCGGCAAGGGCGCCCGCGCTGGACTTCGAGATCGAGTGTTCCGGCGGGACCTATGTGCGCTCTATCGCGCATGAAATGGGGCGCGCCTTAGGCTCCAGGGCGCATCTCTCGGTCCTGCGGCGCCTCTCTATCGGCTCCCGCAGCGTAAAGGACGCGGTTACCGGCGAAGCCCTGGCCGCCATGTCGCGCGAGGCGGCGCTGGCGCGGCTTCTCCCCGTCACGGGCGGTGTGAATGCGTAACTTCCTGGCTATCGGCACTTACGACGGTGTCCACCTCGGTCACCGGAAAATAATACGCTCCGCCGTGCGCGAAGCCGGGCGCCTGGGGATGAAAAGCCGCGTAGTTTATTTCCCCCGCCCTCCCCAATTCTTTTTCTCGGGGGAAG
>JAJZVJ010000048.1 GCA_021845705.1 bacterium | reverse complement strand
CCCGTGGACCCGCTGAAGGAATACCAGCCGGTGAAGCGCGTGTGACCTTTTGAGCAACGGGCGCCGTTAAAAGAAAAAGACGCCGCTTGGCGTCTTTTTCGCTTCCAGGAATATTCCAGTCCTGGCCCGCTAAGCGCGGCCGTCAGTGTTTCAGGTCCCTGCGCAGGGTGGCCATGTCCGTTTTGAAATTACCGTTCTGTTTCAGCGCCTTGTAGATGGCGTCCCCGAGCGTCTTTCCCGCCTCTACGTCCGTGGGGTGGTGCACCCCGCTTATGACGCGGTTCAGCGCGGCCTGGTCGGCGTAGGCCATGAATTTCGCCGCGTCGGCCGGGACAAGGTCAGCGAGTATCAGCCCGAAAACGCGTGAGGTGGTGGCGTGGCCGCTGGGGTAGGAGTAGCCGCTCTCCCTGCCAATACAGGGGTTAATGGACGAGTCGCGCAGGAAAGGGCGGGGGCGCTTGTATTTGTACTTTACAACGTAGTCTATCGAGCCGGCGTCGACCCGCACTTTTGAGAAGATCTTTTCCACCTCGGCCGGGGCCGGGTTCCCGAAGGGGCTCACCGCGCCGAAAAATTCATCGTAGGTGGCGTCCTTTTGGGCGTTAGCGGCCGCGCACTGGGCTTGCGTGCGCTCTACCTGCCAGCGCTTTACCGCGGCAAGGTCTTCTTTGTCCACGGCGGAACCGTCGGCGGGGGCGTCCGGGACCTGGGACATGTCCACCTGCCAGGGGGACAGGTAGTAGACTTTATCGCTTGGAACGTCGAAGACCCCGGGCTGGAGGGCTTCTGCGGCTTGCGGAGCCGGGACGGTTTCCAATGCGGCGGGCGGCAGACCGGAGAAAGGGTCGCGAAGCGCAAGCGCGTCCACGGTGTCAGCGGCGGAAAGCCCGGCCGGAAAAAGCGCGGGCGCGGCGATGAACAATATCAAGGCGGCGGCAGCAAGCCTGCCTGTAAGTGTCTTTTTGTTCTTCATGAAAACCTCTTTGCCCGGGGATATAGCTATGGTCCGCCGGTAAAAACACTATACAAAACGGCAGCAGGGTTGACAAGTATCAAGGACGCTGCGGCAGTTCGAAGAGTTTTATCTTCTTATTGGTGTCGCTGAAGTATTTCAGCGCCCAGGGGGTGGGGAAAAAAATCACGGCGTTCCCGGCGGGGTCGGCGCCCAGCCGCACATTGTCGGCCAGGTGTATGGAGCCGCCCGCGAGTATCCCGCTGCCTTCGGCGTCCAGCCAGCGCACGAACTGCCAGGGGGCCGGTTCCAGCCTGGACTCCACCCCGTATTCCGCCTCCAGCCTGTACTGCGTAACTTCGAACTGAAGCGGCCCTACGGCCGCGAGCAGCGGGGTGGCGCTGGGCGCGTCTTTCACGGTGAACTGCTGCACCACGCCTTCCAGGATAAGCTGCTCGAGCCCGAGCTTGAACGGTTTGGATTTAGAGGGGATGGGATTATGCAGGTAGGTGAAGCATTCCGGCGGGAAGCGCGGGATCTCGTCGAAAACTATGGCGGGGTTCTCCGTCAGCGTATCGCCTATCTTGAATTCCTGGTTGCCCACCAGCCCCACTATGTCGCCCGGCCAGGCTTCGTCCACGGTCTCGCGGTCCTGGCCGAACAGCTTGTTGGAATTGGAGAGCCGGATCTTCTTGCCGGTGCCGGAATGGTGCACGGTCATGTCGCGGGTGAATTTGCCGGAGCAGACCCGCACGAAGGCCACTTTGTCGCGGTGGCGCGGGTTCATATTGCCCTGTATCTTGAAGATAAAGCCGGAAAAAGCCGGGAAATCCGGGCTGATGGAACCCATGGAGGCGTCGCGCGGCCCCGGGGGCGCCGAATGTTCCACGAACCCGTCCAGCATGAGCTGGATGCCGAAATTGTTGACCGCGCTGCCGAAGAAAACCGGGGTGGTTTCGCCCGCGAGCACTTCTTCCCCGGAATATTCCGTGCCTGCCAGGTCCAGCATGCCCACTTCTTCTATGAAATTACGGTAGCTGACGGCCTCCATCTTGTCTTTTATGTGGTGGTCGTTTATGTTTGCTACCTCCACAGGGGCCCTGAAAGCGCCGCCCGGAGTGCGCTCGAACATATGAGCCTGCCTGGTGAGGCGGTCGTACACGCCGCGGAAATCCTTGCCGCTGCCCATGGGCCAGTTAACGGGGAAGGGCTTAAGGCCCAGCGTTTTTTCAAGCTCGTCTATAAGTTCCAGCGGCTCGCGGGAGGGGCGGTCCATCTTGTTCATGAAGGTGAAGATGGGGATGTGGCGGCGGCGGCAGACCTCGAAGAGCTTCAGCGTCTGGCTCTCTATGCCCTTGCCCGCGTCTATCACCATGATGGCCGCGTCCACGGCGGTAAGCACCCGGTAGGTGTCCTCGGAGAAATCGCGGTGGCCCGGGGTGTCCAGCAGGTTGATGCGGAAACCGTTATAATCGAACTGCAGCACCGTGGAACTTATCGAGATGCCGCGCTTCTTTTCCAGCTCCATCCAGTCGGAGGCGGTGGCGCGCTGGTTCTTGCGGGCCGTAACGGTGCCCGCCAGGTGCAAAGCCCCGCCGTAAAGCAGCAGTTTCTCCGTAAGTGTGGTCTTGCCTGCGTCGGGGTGCGAGATTATGGCGAAGGTGCGCCTTCTGGCGATTTCATTCATGGTGCTGTGTATAGGATATCTTTTTTAGCCGGATAAAAAAACAGGCGGCGGGTGAATTTAGTATATTTTAGAAGCCGGCCATTGCCGCGGCTAAAGGGAAAAAATGAAAACTGAAATAGTGCGAACTGCCGCCCTCAGGCGGGAATACGGCGAACTTGTGGCGGTCAGGGATGTAAATTTTTCAGTGCCCGCGGGCGCTGTGCTGGCCCTGGTGGGGCCTAACGGCGCCGGCAAGAGCACGCTGCTTAAGATGCTCGCGGCCGTGCTGGAGCCCACGCGCGGCACCGCCGTGGTGAACGGCGTGGACATAAACGAGGACCCGCGCGGCGTGCACGCTTCGGTCGGCTTCCTGCCGGATTTCTTCGGCCTATACGAGGACCTGACCGTGGGGGAATACCTGGGCTATTTTGCCCGCGCTTACCGCGTGCCCGGCGGCCGCAGGGAAAATTTAATAACCCGCACGCTTGCCGACGTGGACCTGTCAGGCAAGGCGGGCGCCCAGGTGCAGGCTCTTTCCAGGGGCATGCGCCAGCGCCTCGCCATAGGCCGCACGCTGCTGCACGAGCCGCCGCTGCTGCTGCTCGACGAGCCGGCCTCCGGCCTTGACCCCGAGTCCCGGCACGACCTGCAGAAGCTGTTCACGCGGCTTTCTAAGGCCGGGAAGACGCTTATAGTTTCTTCCCACATACTCACCGAGCTTGAGGATTACTGCACTCACGTGGCCATCCTGCGCGAGGGCGTTATGGTGGCCTGCGGGAGCCTCGCGGAGGTTAGGGACTCGATCGTGAAAAAGCGCAGGGTGCGCGTGAAGGCCGCCGGCGGCCCGGAGGGCGCCCTGAAACTTCTGCTAGGCGCGGGGCTCGCGGACGCCGCCTCGGAAGGGGACAGCGTGTCCTTTAATTTTTCCGGCGGGGAAGAGGAGCTTTCCGGCATTTTGAAACGCCTTATGGACGGCGGCATAAAGGTGACGCATTTCGGAGAGGAAGGCGGCGGCATACAGGATACCTACCTGGCCTCCCTGGAGGGAAAAAGATGAGCGCCCCTGCCGATATGTTCCCCGAAATTTACCGCTACCGGGCGCAGGAAGCCGGCAAAATAAGGCTTATCTCGGGCCTGGCTGCGGCCCTGGCGCTCAGCGCCGCCACGGCTTATTCGGTGTACCGCACCACCGGCTCCTGGGAGGATTATTTGTCCGCGGTCACCTTCATGCAGTTCAATATGCTGGTCTTTTACGGGGCTATCTGCACCGCCAGGTCCGTAACGCAGGAAAAAGCGGAGCGCACCTGGGACCTTCAGCGCCTTACGCCGCTCTCCTCGTTAGAGATAGCGGCGGGGAAACTGCTCGGGGCCCCGGTTTTCCCCTGGTTCCTTTTCGCCTGCCTGCTGCCGGCGGCGGCGCTCACCCTGGCGCTTGCGCCGGGAGTTTACCACGAGTTCTTTTCAAGGTATGCCCTGGGCCTCTCTATAGCGCTGTTCGCCATGGCCCTTGGCCTGCTCGCCTCCGCTTATGACGATTCCGGCGGCAAGGGAGCCGGGCATCTTTCAGGCCCGCTGGTGGGCCTGGCCTGCGCCGTGCTGCTTAATTCGGCTTTCAGGTACGCCGATTCATTATGGCTGTCTTTTTCCCCGGAGATATACTTTTACGGGCTGCAGCCCGGGCCGGCCGGAAGCGTGCTGTTCCTGACGGCGAGCTTTATGGCGTTCGCGGCCTGGGCCTTCCTGGGCGCCAGGTACAGGATAGGCAGGGACCTGCTGGAAAAACGCCGCGCCTGGCGGCTGCCGGCTTTCCTGTTCTTCCTCGCCTGGTATATTACGGGTTTCGAACACAGGTTTTCGTACAACGGGGCCCCACAGTTCGCGGCGCTTCTCCTGCCGGGACTCGCCGCCTACATGGCCGCCTTTCTTTCCAGCGAGCGCAGGGAATACTGGCGGCGCTGGCTGGCCGGGGAAAGCCGCGCGCGCAGGCTCGACGACGCGCCTGCCTGGGTAAAAGGGGCCGCGCCGATGCTGGTCATTTCCGCGGTCCTTTACCTGCTTTACGGGTTCGCCGCGCCGGGCGCGAGCGGCCGTGTTTACCCCGTGGCCGCGCTTTTTCTGCTGAGGGACCTGATGTTCCTGCAGTGGTGCCGTTTTTCCGCCAGCCGCCGCCCGGAAATGATGGCGCTGGCCTGCCTGGCGCTGGCATATTTCCTGCCAATGCTGATACTGCTTCCCGCGGGAATGAAGGGCCCGGCCGCGGCGTTTATCCCGTATACGGATGAACGCCTGGGCCTGGCCGCCAACCTTGCCGGCCCGCTCGCGCAGGTCTTGCTTATGGGCTATATCCTGCGCGGAAAAATAAAGGAGGTCCTGGCGGATAAATAACAGGGAGTATTCTCTTAAGCTGCGGGAGCGGGTTTAGGGGACGGCTTCGAACGGCGGCGTTTTAAGCGCGGCCCGGGCGGCGGCGTTCACTTTCTCCGCCTCGCTCCGGCGTCCGCGCGCTTCCAGGAGGCCGGCCAGCAGCCGCGAAGCCCGCGGATAATTAGGTTCAAGCGCGAGGGCGCGGCGGAGCAGCTTTTCCGCTTCGGCAGTATCTTTCCCGGGCGCGGCCCGGAGCGAAGCTAAAGCGACCAGCGCCGAAGTGAGATCGGGGGCTTCTTTCAGCGCCAGCCGCAGCCTGGCCGCCGCCGCGGCCCGGTCCGAATTTTTCAGGTCGCCCAGGGCCAGCGCGTAGAAGTCTACCGCCTTGTCCCAGCCCGCGGGAACGCGGACTTCGTATACTTCCGTCCTCTCGGCCCGGTTGGAATAAATTCTTTTGAAGCTGCCCGTGTGCCGCCTTATCCAGGCGTTCTGCGCGGCCTGCTGCCACGCCTGGTCGGTGGCGTAGGAGCCCTGCGTGGAGAGCACGGTCTGCTCCGTCACCAAAGCGTGGGTTATATGAAAGCGGGAAAGATCGGAAAGAAAAGCGTCCGCGTTAGGCGCCGCGAACATCCCGCGGCCGGACCGGCCGGTGTAGAGGTCTATGGCCGCGCCTTTGCCGATGAACCGGCTTTCCGGAGGCGTTTCGGTCCGTATCCATTCCAGGGTCTGAGTGCAGAGCTTTGTTTGCGCGGGGCGCAGCGGGGAATAAGTTTCGCGCACAAGCAGGCCTGCGCGGACGGCGAAGCCCAGGGCCAGCGCCCCCAGCAGCGCGCGCGCGGCCATTGGGCGGGGCTTAAGTACGCCGAAAGCCCCGGCCGTAAGGAACAAGGTAAAGAACGGCAATAAAGGCAGCGCGTAACGCTCGGAATATACCGTCCAGAGCGAAAGCACCAGCCCCTGCCCGATAACCAGCAGCCCCGCCGCCAGGGCAAGGTACTTCCCGGGCCGCGGCCCGGATAAAAGCGCGGAAAGCCCTTTCGCGCAGACATAAATGACGCCGGCTATTAACAGCGCGCCCGCCAGGTCGAAGGCCGGGCCGCGCGGCCAGGGGATAGCCAGGCCGTAAACAAGGACAAAAGCGTGCAGCGTGCCGTAGCCGCGCAGCCAGACGGACTGCTGCGCAAGCGAAGAAAGGCCCTGCGCCAGGTACTGCGCGTAATCCGTGGGGGACCCGTTCTTAAAAAATATCAAAAGGCCGGCGAGCAGGCAGGGCAGCCAGATGAATAAAGCGGTCAGACGCAGGGCCTTCCACGCCTTTGCGGAAATTAACGCCGCGGTAAGCGCGGCGGCCAGCAGTATGCCGATAGGTTTGGTCAAAGCCGCCCAGGCCGCCATTGTAAGAAGCAGCGCGTAAGCCCGCCAGCCGCCCGTCCCGGCCAGTACGCGCTTCAGGCCGAGCAGCGCGTATACGAAAAGGCAGGCCAGGAACGGGTCCGCCATCACCATGCCGGAACATAGAAGTAAAAGCGGGTGAAGCGCGTAAAGCAGCACGGCCCAGCGCCGCTCCCCGGGGGACAGCCAGCCCTCCAGCAGTTTCCACAGGCCGAATACCGTAAGAAGGGATACCGCGGCCGTCGTCAGGCGCAGCCAGGCCCAGTGGGGGGAGAACAAGGCCGTGAACGGCGCCAGTAAAACTGGATAGCCCGGCATGAAATGGGAGAAAATACCGCCCAGCCCGGGGCCGGGGCGCAGAAACAAAAAGTCCAGCAAGCGCCGCGCCAGCAGGACGAAGGAGGCGTCGTCGTTGAAAAAACCTACGTCGTAGCGCGGCTGGAACAGGAGCGTAAGAATGACCGCGGCCGGCAGCAGCAGGCGGATGAAAGCGCGGTCGGAAATGGCTGTGGCGGTTTTCACCGTTCCACCGCGTAATCGCTGTTTGTTAACATGGTAGAAAAAGCCGTCAGGGTGCGGGTCAGAACCCGTTATATTTACGGACGCTTACCATGCGCGCGTAGTAGTAGGGGTTCTCTACCGAGTCTATGTGCACGCCGTTAGTGAACGAAGCGTGCACAAAAAAACCCCTGCCCACGTAGATCCCCACATGGTCCACTTTGGCCGTGCCGGGGCTTTTCATGGCGAAGAAGATCATGTCCCCCGGCAGCACCCCGGAGGGCGGGAGGTAGCGGGCCTGCGCGTACTGGTCCTTCGCTACCCGCGGCAGCGTAATGCCGGCTTTGCCGTAGACCAGCTTCACGAAAGCGGAGCAGTCCATGCCGGTCTGCGGGTGCATGCCGCCCCACAGATACGGCGTGTTCAGATAGGTCATGGTCTCGCGCACCACCTGGCCGCGGGCTTCGGCAATGGTTTTGGCCTCCGCCGCGGAAAACGGCAGCAGGGCGGAGATAAGAAGAAACAAGAGTTTTTTCAGGCGCATCGATTTAGTGTATTATATAACATAGTTTTCCGGTAATATAGAATGAAAACCGCGATCTTGACCGCATTACTGGTGCTTCTCGGCGCGACCCTGCCGCGCGCCGGATCCCTGCCGGACCTGCATCACCAGGCCGCGTGGGGGGACAAAGAAAAGAAAGAGTTCCTGGGTTTCCTGAAATCCAACCAGCCTATGCCGTCCGGCCAGGTAAAGTACACCTCACCGGAGAGCCCGCAGCGGTCCCCTTCAAAAGCGCGCTACGCCTCCCTCGGCATGGCGGCGGATACGATGATGATCGATGCCGGCGGCGGCAAGACCAGGACCGAGTCCACGACCATCGGCCCCAAACTGCTTGTGGGCGGGCACCTTTTTTCCTGGGTGCGCTATTACTCCGGCGTTAAATATAACCACATAGGGCAGGATAAACTGGACGGGACCAGGGCGCATTTAACGCACATAGCGATCCCGGCGGGGCTGGAGCTGGCCCTTATACCGCTTGGCACCCCGCAAACGCGCTACGTTCTTCTGCGCGGCGGCGTTTCCGAACATTTCTTCTCAGGGCCGGCCAAAAAGTCCGATTTCAAGGCGCCGCTCCTGGGCTGGCATTCCGCCTGGAACCTGGGCCTGGGCTACGAATGGCAGTTCGCTAATTCCCCCTGGCGCTTCCATACCCTGGCCGAAGGCTACCGGTCTTTCGCCGGCGGCGGGGTCGCTTTCTACGGCCTCGGCCTCACCGCCGGCTTCGTGTATACTTTTTAATTAATGCCTGAAAATAAAACACCCGGGTTTCCCCGGGCGTTTTGCGGCGGGCTTTTACCGTTTGGTTTCCACAATATCGGCCAGCGGCTTCAGGAAGGTGGCTTTTCGGGCGTCATGGATGATGTAATAGATAACGAAGCTCAGTACGGCCGCGAAAAAGCACCAGACGGAGGTCAGGTACTCCCGGTAAAATACGGCCGATACGATGAACGATAAAGTCATGATAATGCCCATGAGATACGCCCGCCTGAGGCTGGATACGAAAAACGGGACCAGCGTGGGGACCAGGTAGATCAGGGTGGGGATTATGCCGGGAAGACTTTGGGCGGCTCTTCTGTAAACAATGTGCCGGCCGCTTATTTCGGCGTGCAGGTCGTAAATTACGATGTGGCGCAAATAATAAAGCGCTATCCCCGCGCCCACCGCGAGCAGCGCCGCCAGAAGCCGTTTTTGCTTTTTCTTTTCCTCCATCAGCAGAAGGGAAAGCGGTATGAGGATGGGCCAGATAAATTCCGCCATTACCAGGAAAATATAGGTGGCCGCTTTTTGCAGTTCCGGGTGTTTCGCGCCGGGAATGACCAACCAAAGAACGCCTTCCATCACTTGCTGGAAAGCGAAGAACAAAATAATGCCTGAGAAAACCGCCTGGGAAGGCTTATGGACTTCTTTCACCGTTTCCACGCCCACTACCGCGAGCAGCGCGCCCGCCGTAAAACTAGCTCCAGCTGAAAAGCACATGTCGGTCCCTGACCCGTCTTCCGGGATACCCCGCCGGCATCCCTTAAGAGCATCTTATAATATATGGGGCGTAATGAACCGGGAGGATAGGCGCGGGCCGCTTACCTGGCCGCGGGTTTCGGCGCGGGCTCCAATGCTTTTTCTATGTCGGGCGCAATGGCCTCCGGTTTGGTAGCGGAGGTGTAGCGGTTTATAACCCTTCCCTCCCTGTCCAGCAGGAATTTGGTGAAGTTCCATTTTATAGCCCCGCTCCCCAGCACCCCCGGCGCGGCCGCCTTAAGGTAGACGTAAAGCGGGTCCGCGCCGGGGCCGTTCACCTCCAACTTCCCCATCACCGGGAAAGTTACGCCGTAATTCAGCCTGCAGAAATGCTGGATCTCCTTGTTGGTGCCCGGCTCCTGGTTGCCGAACTGGTTGCAGGGAAAGCCTATCACCGCAAGCCCCTTGGCGGCGTACTTCTTATACAGCGCCTCCAGCCCCTCGTACTGCGGCGTGAACCCGCATTTGCTGGCCACGTTGACTATCAGGACCACTTTCCCCTTCAGCCCGGAGAGGGAATAATCCCCGCCTTCGGCGTTCTTCACCTTGAAGTCGTAAATGTTCTTTTTCATGGCCTCCTCCTTTATCGTCCCGGCGTCTTTTCCTCCGGCGGCCTTGTTCGCCCCGCCCTCTTCGGCCGCAGCGCCGGGACTGCCTCAAGCGGCCAGCAGCCCTGCGCACAATAATAATATCCTGAGCATACGGCCTCCTCCGCTATTCACCCTGCGTAACCTCGCGCTTCCCGAGGCTCCCGAAAGCCGGGGCCTTCTCCGGCATATATATTAAACATGAAAATCCGGACGCCGGTAATGGCCCGGATGCTCATTCTACTGACCAGATTCCACTTTTCAGCGCAAAAAAACCGCCGGGGAATACCCGGCGGTTCGTTCCCGGCCGCCGCGCGCGCTTTACAGCAGCCCGCCCAGGCGGACGGGCGGCATAGGCCTGCGGCTGCGGCGAACGTGAATGTAAGGCTTTAGTTCTTATCGGCGGACTGGAAAGCGTTGTAAAGCACATAGGCGCGGCTGACGTACTGGGCCTGCGTGCCGTAAGCTTTATTGGGCGCCGAGGCCGGCCTTGTCCAGGCCGGGATCGCTACGCGCGGGAAAGACTTTGCCAGGTCATGGTAGCCCTGGAACCCGCCGGGAAAAAGCTTGTAGTAAAGTTCTTCGTCGTAACAGGAGATAAAGAACTTGCCGCCTAAATAGGGGCCGCTGAAAAAGTGTTTTGTTCTTTGA
>JAJZVJ010000047.1 GCA_021845705.1 bacterium | reverse complement strand
GTTCTTCGTAACCTCCAGCGGGGAGGACGGCAATTACAGCCTGGATGTTTCGCAAAGTACCGCTCCCCAATATAATGTTTACGCCTATTATCCCACGCCCTCCGGCGGCTCGGCCAGCATGGTCTATTCCGCGGTGTCCAATGTGAGCGTGCTTGCCGGCCAGACCGTAACGGGGGTTAATTTCTCATGGTGACGTCTGCCCCAAGAAAAGCTTATACGCTAATAGAACTGATGATGGTTGTCGGTATTATCGGCATCCTGTTCGCGGTCGGCGCCCCGCTGCTGCAGCAGGTCAGCAGGTTCTTCATCCTCAGCAAGGCCCGTCTGGAGATACAGCAGGAGGCGCGTTCTATAATGTACGTGGTCACCCGCAACCTGCGCCAGGCGCAGTCCGGGACCATCACCATAAGCCGCGCCGGCGCGGCCCAGCCGTTCTGTTCGAAGATCTCGTTCACCAAGGAACAGGGCGGCCTGATGGTATTCCAGCAGAACGGGACGGATCTTGTGCAGGTCATCGGAGGCACGCAGCGGGTCATCGGCAAAGATCTTAAATATCTCGCTTTTACCTTCCCCCGCTCGGACGACATGACCATAATCTCCGTTTCCATCACTCTTGAAAAAGCCATCTTCGAAGGCAGGACCAAAGCCCTGCACATGGCGTCGGAGAAGGTGCGGATAATGAACTAAGGCTGCGGAGGAGCGGATTATGCGTATATTGAAAGGTCTGTTCGTGTGCAGGAAGCGCGGCGGCTTCGCGCTGGCCACCGTCATAATGATACTGCTGCTCCTGCTGGTGATAGTGCCGGTGATGGTAATTTGGGTGCGGAACGATACGAAGATCTCCATGAAGAACCAGCGGGGCACCACGGCCTTCAACCTGGCCGAAGCGGCCGTGGACAGGGGTTACTGGAAGATCAAAGGTTCCACCACTACCTGGAACCAGGCCCTTTCCGGGCAGCCCCTGGCCGGCTATGAATTCGACGCCACCTATACGGACGTTTCCGGCGGCAGCTACAGGGTGCACGTCTCCAGCTCCGGCGCCAACGAGGTGACGATTCTCGGCGAGGGGCGCGATAATTCCACCAGCGAGGTGCGGGCGATAAAGGCCGTCTTCGCCAATCAGACCGTTTACAGTCCGCTTATCAGCAACGGGAACCTGACTTCCAGCAAAGTGCTGTGCGCTTTCTGGGGGCCTATCATGGCCCAGGGCGACTTCAGCATGACCGACGACGTGGCCGCTAAGAGGTATTTCCCCAGGAAATTCGCCAAGGGCGTAGTCACCGGGCACGGTTCGGACTTGCGCGATGTGAACGGCCTGAACCCGCCCAATACTGATAATGTGGAGTGGTGGTCCGACTATAAGTACGTGCCGGAGCTGCCGGTACTGGACTTCAACGCTTTAAGGTCTTCCGCTGCCGCCACCGGCACCTTGAACAGGTATAATAAAACAACCGATTATAGCGGCAGTCCCTGTAAAACCAATACCATAGTCATCGGTACCACTACTTACAGCATCTGTAAGGCCTTTCCCGCGCAGCCTTCCGACGACAGCGGCCCCAGCCCGGTGTGGTATTGGGACGGGGACCTCACCATAAAGGGTGATGACGGCGGCGGCTCCTGCGGAGATCCCGGCGCTAATTACGGGTTCAAAGGAACGCTGATAGTGCGGGGGAATCTGACCATCAGGGACGCCGGCTGCTATAAGTTCTCCAATCCAGTTCCGGCGCAGGCTTATCTGGACCATTATAAACTTCTAAAGAACACATACGACACCGCCACTCCCGGACAGTATCCGGCCGATACCGGCTACCAGGTGAACAAAACCACCTTTAACTTCGGCACGGAGTCTTTTCAGCCTTATCCCGGCGCCGGCGGCGGCTGGGTGAATACCGTAGGGGAGAGGGGGTTTACTTATGTCGGCAAGGCTCTGAACGTGATAGGGCCGGCCGGTTACATGGATTTCACAGGAGCCGTGTGGGTGGTGGGGAACGTGACCGGCAGCGGCGGCAGTGCCAACGCCTTTTGCGGTGTTTTCTTCGACGACCGGCTCAGTCTGCCTACTCTCAACGTGGTCCTTGTGCGCCGGTCCTGGCAGGAGACCTCCCCGAGCCCTGCGGCCTGGCCGTGAGAAAGAGTGCCGCGGTTAGTCTTAAGATGGGCGGTACTGTTCTGTGTTTTGAATCAGACTCCGCTGGTGTCATTTCTGTTCTAAAACGCAGATATGCCAAATTCGCGGGGAAAGGCCGACTTCTTTGCAGGATCAGCGTCCGCGCCGCCGAAGGCAGGCAAAACCCCTTTAAACCTTTGGTGGAATTCAGCGGAAACCGCCTTAAACTGGAGCGGGGGGACTTTAAGGCCGTTCTGGACCTTAAAACCGGGCTGGGAGAACTGCGCGCGGCTCCTAACGAGCAGTGCCTTGACGCTTTTTTGCGTTCTTTAATAAGTTTTCTTCTTCTCCATTCCGGCGGTTTTATGCTGCATTCGGCGGGGCTGGTTAAGAACGGCAAAGCGTATTTATTCCTGGGCAAGTCCGGCGCCGGCAAGTCCACGCTCGCAAAGCTGGCGGCCGCGGCCGGGACAGAAGTTATAAGTGACGAGATAAATTTACTTCGCTTTGAAGGCGGCCGTTTCCGGGTTTACGGCTCCCCGTTCTGGGGAGAGATGCGGTCCGACGGCAGGCAGGGGAACTGGCCGCTCGGCGGGATATACCTTCTTGGAAAAGCGAAGGCGAATACAGTAAGCCCGGCCGCCGGCAGGGTGGCGCTGAAGTTCCTGCTCCGCTGCCTGGTGAACTTCAGCAAAGGGCCGGGAACCGCGGAACTTGTAATGAAAAACGCTTCCCGCCTGCTGGTAAAGGTGGAATTTAGGCGCCTGGAGTTCTTAAAAGCCGACAGCAGCTTCCTGGAACTGATATGAACGTTAAAATTAAAAAAGACCTGGCTTACAGGCGCATAGCGGGCGAGGTTTTTGTGGTGGACGCGGCCCGCGCGGAAATGCATGAACTGAACGGTCCCGCCGCCCTTATCTGGGAAGGCTTGGCCGCGGGTAAAACCGAAAAAGCGCTTCTTGCCGCTGTCACCGAAGAATTCGAAGTGGGGGAAAAAACCGCCGCCGCCGATCTTAGAAATTTTCTTAAAGAGCTTCTGGCCGCGAAGTTGATAGAAGGCATTTGACCATCAGAGCCGGTCGCCCTGAAATTCAGAGAACGATACTGGTCCGATATGAAAAAGAAAAAAACTTACGAAAAACCAAAGATCAAGACCGAGAAAGTCTTTGAGACCGCCGCTCTCGCCTGCGGGAAGTGCCAGAGCGGACCTATAGGCCAGCTGGCCTGCAAAAGTCTTAAAAAGGCTTCCTGAACGGCATGGCTTCCGCCTTCCGTCTTGAGGGTTCCAGCATGCTCCCGGTCTTCAAGCCGGGAGAGATAGCTTTTGTGCGGCCTCTCGGCGCTTCTCAGCCGTGTCCCGGCCTTTTCCCCGGGGACTGCGCGGTTTATCTCTACGAGGGGCGGCAGCTTCTGCACCGCGTGGTAAAGACGGTGAAGGACGGGGCCTGGCTGGCTGACGACGCCGGCCGCCTTGAGCGGCACTTTGTGCCCTGGGAAGATATCCGCGGCAAAGTCCTGAGCCGCAACCCGCTGGCCGGCGGCTTCTGCGGATATCTTTATTCCGGCGTCCGCCGCTGCCTCTCCGCGCTCCTGGCGTAACGCCGGTACCCGCACCCGCTTAAAATTTGCATGAAGCTTGAAAACACCCTCCCGGCCAGGCTTAACGCGCTCACTCTGGAGCGCAATATCCCCGTCTCGGTTACGGCGGAGCTCACGCGCCGCTGCCCGCTAAGTTGCCGGCATTGCTACCTGCCGGAGACAAGCGGCCGAGCCAGGCCCGGCCCGGAACTGGACACCGGGAAATGGAAGAAAATACTTGGGCAGCTGGCGGAAGCCGGCGCGCTTTACCTTGTTTTAACCGGGGGCGAGCCTCTCCTGCGTCCCGACCTGGCTGACCTATGCCGCTATGCGAAAGAATTAAGGTTCGACGTCCGTATTTTCTCTACCGGCCTGGGCCTGACCGCGGGACTGGCTAAAGAGCTTAAGGAAGCCGGGGTCTCGGCCTTCGAAATAAGTTTTTACGGCCGGCCGGCCCTCCACGACGGTATAACCGGCTTGAAAGGTTCTTTCAAACTGAGCCTTACAGCCGCCCGGCTGCTGAAAAAGACCGGGATGAACGTTAAGATCAAGACTCCTTTAATGAAGATCAATTCGGCCCAGGCGGGCTGGCTTCAAAAACTGGCCAAAAGAGAAGGCTTTGAGATCTCTTTCGACCCGGTAATAGCCGCCGCCAACGACGGCGACAAGTCCGCCCTCCCCCTGCGCCTCACAGGCCCGCGCCTGGCAAAAACCGTAAAACTTCTTTCTTCATTTCCTGATCCTCGATCCTCGATTTCCGATTCCCGATCTCCGTTCCCCGACACCCGACACCCGACACCCGACAAGCACAGTCTCGCTTCGCTCGACTCTCGACCCTCGACTCTTGACTTTTTATGCGGCGCGGGCCGCAATGTGTGCGCAGTGGGCTCCGGCGGGGAGCTGTATTCCTGCCTGCAATTGCCGGTAAAGCTGGGGAACCTGGCAGGCCAGCGGTTCAAGGAGATCTGGAAGAACTCCCCCTGGCTGAAAAAGTGGCGCCTGGCCGGGGTTAAAGACCTGAAGGGCTGCTCCTCCTGCGCGCAGCTGGACTTCTGCAGCCGCTGCCCAGGCGTAAGCCTGCTGGAGGAAGGCGACCTTTTCGCCCCGAACAGGCCAGCCTGCGAAATGGCGGAGATAACGCAACAACTGTCTAAGGCTTAAAGATCTTTCCAGTAGATATTCTTCATGCCGTTGGGCATGGGCGCGTCTTCCGCGCAGTTCGTGATAACGCGGCCCGGAGCCCCGTTCTTTTCCAGGGCAAGCCAGTAAGCCAGGTTTTTAAAGAATTGCGGCCGCATCACGGAAGACAGCTTGATCTCATGGGGCGTAAACGCGCCGTTTTCCCTGGTTATCAGGTCTATTTCCACTCCGCTCTGGGAACGCCAGAAATACAGTTCGGGCTGTATCCCTTCCGCTAATTTGCCTTTCAGTATCTCCGAAACTACGGCGTTCTCGAACAGCGCGCCGGCCATCGGGGAATTTAAAGCGGCATCGGCGCCTGGCATTCTTAGAAGATAATTCAGCAGCCCCATATCGTAAAAGTACAGTTTAGGCGCTTTTATGATCCGCTTCCCGTAGTTGTTGTAAAGCGGCGGCAGAAGGTACACTATGTAAGTCGCTTCAAGCGCCGCCAGCCACCTTTTTACGGTGGGGACGCTGATCCCCATTTCATTGGAGATCCCGGAAAGTTTAAGGATCTGACCCGCGCGGGTGGCGAGCAGGCGGAGGAATTGTTCGAAATCTTTAAGGTCGTTTACGTTCAGGACGGCGCGCAAATCCCTTTCCAGATAGGTCTGGAGATAGCTGGAAAACCAGATCGCCCGGTCCACGTTTTTGTTCACGGAAAGTTCCGGGTAACTGCTTGAAAAAATAAAATCCTGGAGCGTAACCACATCCTTCCTTTCCTTAAGCTGGAATGTCGGAAGGGTAAGGATGGCCGCCCTGCCGGCGAGTGATTCTGAAACGTTCTTCATAACTGAAAATTGCTGGGAGCCGGTAATGAACCATTGCCCGGGGATTCTTTCTTCGTCTATCAGTATTTTCAGATACGTCGTAATAGCCGGAAAATGCTGGATCTCGTCCAGAACGAACGGTTTTTTCCGCGTCCGGAGAAAATGCAGCGGGTCTTCCGCTATAAGAGAACGTAGATCAGGGTTTTCCAGCGTGGCGATGCGGTCCGCGTCGCCGATAAGATGTTTCAATAATGTGCTTTTTCCGGACTGCCGCGGCCCCGTGATAACTGTGGCGGGGAAAGTGGCTCTAACCCGGCTAATTGTGTCTTCGAGCAGTCTTTTCTTGTACATATAGGTATTTTAACACTAAATATTAAATCAGTCAAGAATAAAGAATTTGTCTGCCCCCTTGACTATTGCCATTCGTCTGGTATACTATAAACATCAATCGGCAGCGCTTTGTTTCGGGTTGCCTTTTTTTTTTACCCCGGTCATTGGACACATTCTATCCAATGACTATCGTTGGATGGTTTTATGAATGCTCAGTTAAGTAAAAATAATCGGTTAGAAGCTTACGTCTACCTCTTGAGGAGCCTTAAGACAGGGGGGTTTTATATCGGTTGGACAACTAATTTAACACGGCGGCTTGAAACACATAATGAAGGCGGAAGCTCGTACGCTAAATCGCGCGGGCCATGGGAATTGATAGGGTTTGAAACATTTTCTACTCCGGAAGAGGCTCAGATCCGTGAAGCCGTGTTAAAGCGGAATTCACGTATGCAAATGTTTTTCAAGAAACGGCTTCTTTTCACAAGAACGGATAAGGTAGATGATCCCACCACCCCCTTCGGGCCGAAGGCCCGCTTTGCGGGCAAGGGGGTGGTGGGATGAAAATGAACCGCACCCTTGCTTACGGCCTGGCCTGCCTGCACTACCTGGGGCAGAACAACGGCGGGGCCTGGAACCAGGTGGCTGACATCTCCCGCTTCCAGGGCCTGCCCGCGCCTTACTGCAACAAAGTGCTTCAGGCGCTGGTGCACGCGGGTTTTGTGGAGTCGCAAAAAGGGAAAGGCTACCGCCTGCTGAAAGAGCTGGACGATATAAGTGTGTGGGGGCTTATGGAGGCTTTCACCTTTAACGGCGCGCCGGAGGCCCAGCGCGAGGAGGTTCCGGGCAAGCTTTATAAAAAGCTCAGGGATGAGGTGAACCACTGGCTGGTGGGCCTCACTGTGCAGGACATAGTTGAAATGATGAAAGAAGAGGAAAGCCATAAAGGCGAGGGGAAGAAAGCGGGCGCTAACCCGCAAAACGGCGGCGCGGAAGATTAAAGGAAAGCGGCAAAATATGCTTTTCCGGAATGCTGAAACAAAAAAGAACGTGAAACGCGGCGTAAAACCGCGCGGCTCTTCTTTTGGCCGCCTGAGCATAGCTCCTGTGCGGCGCTTGTGCGCGGCCTTGAATTGTGCTTCGCACCGTTATAGGCTTGGCCGCCTTTTTCTCTTTTTATCCTTTAGTCTTTACCCTTCAGCCTTTCTCCATGCCGAAACCCGCATAAAGACCGTGTAGTACAATTTCGGCGGCTACTACGGGGCCAATCAGGCCTCCGGCGCGCAGACGAATTTCCCCACCCGCACCATAAAACTGCCCGAGAACGGCAAGGCCATAAGAAGCGCCTGGCTGGAATTTGAGGGGCTGGCCGTTTCGGCCGCCAGCATTAACCCGCTTGTTATAATGTTTGACGCCGGCCCGACGGCCGCGACCGCCAGGTTCACCTCCGGGCAGTATACCAACCAGACCGGCGAATCAATACGGCTTTTTGCCAGGGCGGATGTGACTTCGGCGATAAACGCGGAACTGGCCCAGCTTGCGGCGGGCAGGCAGTTCACCGCCGCCGTGACCATAACCGGCCCCACCTCCAACATGCACACACTGAAGCTCTACATCACCTATGAATACGACGATCTCTCGCCCGTCCAGGTAAAAACGGTGCGGTTCCCGCTTTATTCCGATTATGCGGCAAAAATAGCGGCATTCACGGCCCAGCAGCCGGCTGGAACCTCGTCGATGCAGTATCTCGCCGGTATTCCCGACCTGAATTCCATGCAGCAGCAATGGTTTGAAATAAGAGGGTTCAGGCAGACAACCAAGAATTCCACAGCAGACGGCACACTGTACCTGAATATCAACGGCGGCACGAACGAGCCGACAATAAATCTGGACGGCAGTCTCCAGGATTCGTACAACTTCAGATATTTGTCCAACTCCGACTTCGTCGCCGGCTTTTCAACAGGAACCCTCCAGACCGTGAATATTCCTTTCACGCAGAACCCCATAAATCTGCTTAGCGGCGAAGCGGTGATAACTTATGAAGCTGACGCCTCCGCTTCAACGAAGCTCCAGACAGTAAGATATTATCTCGGGCAGGGGCTCCCGGCCGCGACAACCGCCTACCTTCAGTCTCCCCTGTATCTCAGGGAGGAGGGAATAAATTTAAAAGAGGTCTATTTAAGGGTCTCCGGCAGTTTTCGTTCAGCCACCGCGGACAGCCTGCCGGTAGATTCCGCTATCGGCGGCGTCGCCGTTCCGCAAAGGCTTTATTCCATCCAATCCCTGGCGGCGGAAATCTCGGGCTACCAGTTTTTCCACAGCCTGACCGGCGCCATCGCCGGCTGGACCAACGGCGCCGTGATCGGTTCCACCGTGGCCTCGGTTACAAACACCGGCGGCTCCACCGGCGCGCACGGCGCGGAAATAATAGCCACCTATGAATACGCCAACGACGCGGCGCATACCTCGCACTACCAGGTTTACGCCGGCAACTCCGCCGACGGTTCCACCAATCTGTATCCCTATTCATTCAGCACCTGGTTCCCGGAACAGAACGGCGCTAAAACCGCGCGCGGCGGTTATGTTTTCTCGGATACCATTAACGGCCGCACCAGCGGCAACTTCACCACTACCGCCGATTTCAACGGGAATTCTCCGGAAGGGGCGGTGTGTCAGACAATATCCGAAGCCACGGACGTGAACCAGTTTTACCAGAATCTGTCCCAGGTCTCCGCGTTCCCGGTTTCCGTCACGGTTAATTACTCTCTTAGCCAGAGCAGGGGCACCATGGGCGGCGGGGCGACGCTGGATTATACGTTCGTGCCGGTCCCGAAATTGCCGGTTTCTCTTGCCCAGAAAAAACCTGACAATGCCGTGATAAATACAGGAGCGTATATAAACGGCTCTTCCGCCAACTTCGAAGCCGTGCTGGCGAGTTCAATGACCTACGACAATCTTTATCCGGTAATTGAAGTAAAACCCAACGCGGCGCCGTTCGACGGGCTGAATCTTTCAACGGGGGCTTTGTTCTCTTATTCGGGAACGACCGTGGCCGGGAACGCCGTGGTGTCCGGGCTTGTAAGCGGAACAATTTATCACTGGCGGGCAAGGGTTCTGGGCGACGGCGGGGCAAGCGGCTGGATTGAAAAAGGGGGAAGCCCCGATTTCGGCGTGGACCTTTCAAGCCCGCCCGCCCCGGCCATGAATGTGATAGTCCCGGCGGACCGGACAAATATAAACTACGGAAATATTTCTTTCGACTTCGAGGATGCCGCCGACATTGACGGCTCCGGCGTAAAGAACTATGAAATCTGGGCCGCGACCTCGGCGGATTTCGCGGCGCCGGCTTTCAGCTCGCAGCCCGCCGCTTCAATGGCGCAGGCAAGCCTCGCCCAGAATTTCTACTACTGGAAGACGCGCGCTTACGACAATGCCGGAAACACCGGGCTCTGGTCCTCCACCAGGAGTTTCAGGGTGGATCTGGCCACACCTGCTGTAACCAACAACCAGAGCGGGGATTTTATCTGGCGCAACTCTTCCGGTACGCTCTACAACGTGGACTTCGCCGATCCGGGCGATTCGCTGTTGAAGCAGGTGGAGGTAAAGATTACCTCGGGCGCGGGGCAGACGGGCACGGTGTTTTCCGGCTGGACCCCTGTGCTGACCGGCATAGACGCGAACTCCTATAGCGCCGGCTGGGCCATGCCGGCCGCGCAATGGGATCTGATGCAGAGTTGGACCACTAATTTCATATCGGTGAGGGTTGTTGATTATTCCTCCAACACCTATACGCTTACCGACGCTTTCCGGGTATTCAAGGACACCGTCGCCCCCGCGGTTACCAGCGGCGAGGCCGGCGGGGACCCGGCCTGGCGGAAAACAGGCAGGAATTATAATGTGGATTTCGCGGACTCCTATTCACAACTCGCCGGGGCTAAATATGAGGCCTGGACCGGGGCAGGCAGAACCGGAACGCAGAAATTGGCTCTGACCCCTTTAGCCGGTGTTTCGGGCATAGCCTACGCAACTGACTGGCCTGTGAATTTTACCGCCCTTGCCGGGGATTCCACCAACTATATAAGCGTTGAGGTTTACGACATAGCGGGAAATACAACTACAATAACCGATGCTTTCAGGGTCTTAAAAGACACCACGCCGCCGGCTTACGTCAACGGCGAAGCGGGCGGGGACCCGGTCTGGCGGAAAACAGGCAGGAATTACAATGTG
>JAJZVJ010000046.1 GCA_021845705.1 bacterium | reverse complement strand
CGGCCCGCCGGAATTTTTCAGGGTCGCGGGAGGGCAGCACAAGGTCATGGCCGGCCAGTTTTTTTACCAGCGCCCCGCCCACGAACCCGCCCGCCCCGGCAATAAAAATTTTCATAAGGCAAGCCTGCAGAAAGCCAATTTGACCTTGCGCACTATGATGGGCAGCAGGAACATAGCGGCGAGTATTATCCACATCGTCCGGTTCGCGTCCCCAAGCGCCGCGTTAAGGCGCAGGGTAGCCGCCATGACCACGCCGAAATAGAGCATGTCCCCCGTTATAGCTATGGCCCAGCCGGCCAGAAAGCCGTGCCCCGCCGCGGCGGCGGCGGCGCGGCCGGTCATAGGGTCTACGCCGAACGCTATCATGATAAGCGCAAAAGGCCCAGCGCCGCCGTAATGCGCCGTGGTCTGCCGCATTACCTGCCGGAACGCCTCGGTCAGGCGCGCCAGGCGCGGGATCTTCCGTCCCGCCGCTATTATAAGCCTCAGCACCGGCTCGAAAAGCAGCGCGAGTATCACGTCGGAGACGAAGTAGATAGCGGAAGTCACCGGCCACGCCAGGTGGCTGGCGCGCGCCAGCAGCACCCCGGCGGGAATACCGCCGCCTACCGGGATAAGGAAAAGCACAAGTACTTGGAGCATAGCGGGCTGGTAAGTTCAAACGATCCTGATATCCAGGCAGTAGAGCAGAGCCATCGCCTCCGGCATCGAGAATTTGGCGTTCTTTATCTGGTTCTCGGAGACCTTTATGGCATAATTGCTGGCCCGGGTCAGGTCGGCCCCGGCAAGGTTGGTCTTTCCAAAAAGGCAGTCCGTGAAATCCGTGCCCGTAAGGTCCGAACAGGAAAGGTCCGTTTCGCGGAAGTCGGCGCCCTTAGCCAGACAGCCGGAGAAGCGGGAATCTTTAAGCGACAGTCCGAGAAAATTGGAATCGTTCAGGACGCAGTTGGAAAACTTGTGATGACGGGAAAGTTTTATGCGGGGCCAGGAAGCGGCCGTCCAGTTGACCCCGACAAGTTTGGAGTCTTTGAACTCCGTCCCCGAAAAGACGGAACCGGTCACTTTTACCAGGCTCAGGTTGCAGCTTTCGAACCTGCAGTCGAAGAACTTGCACGAGATAAGTCCGGCCCCGGTGAGGTCGCAGCCCTTAAAAACGCAGTTATAGAAATGCTTGGAGGAAACCGACTTCCCCTTCAGCGAAAGCGCCTCAAAGGCCGAGTCTTCATATTCATTCTGCGCCCCTTCCGGGGAAACCGCGTCTTCGATCATATATGGAACACCTGGAGAAAGCCGGCGCGGAGCGCAACAGTTTCCGGCCCGGGAAAGTATTTTTGCCCGGCTATTTCGCGGCAAAAGCCGCGGGGATAAAAACTATATCCTCGCCCTTTATTCTCTCCGGATAAAGAGCGAGCAGGGCGTCTTTCACGGCTTTCAGCCTGTCGGCCGGGAATAAAAGCCCGCCTACCCTATTGAACAATATTTATCGGGCCGTGTCACACGCGGTAAGCCGTGTTCCCGGACAGTGTTCACATGCGCTCTGTAATAAAAGAACCCGGCCGCATAGGACCAAGTCCGGTGTTCGCTTTAGGCCGCTCCGGGGCCAAGCTGAACGTTAACCTGAAAGTTGCAGTTGCAGCTTTCCGCCCGCATGGCGGGCGCCCTTCGGGAGGAATACGCCTCGTCGGGCCGGCTTTATCAGCGCGAAGCCAGCCTGGCCTTAACTTTGTCCCAGGACTTTGTTATCAGGAAGCTTTCGTCCATGTTCTCCGCCATGCGCGCGAATTTAGCCATCGGGACGGCGAGGCTCAGGGTACCCTTCGGCACGCAGGGCCTGGCGGAAACGTCGAACATCCCCAGCACGGCCCGCGGCCTGGCCTGGTTCTTCTCCAGGTACGGGTACTGCACTATGGCGCAGCAGCCGGCGCAGAACGGACAGATCACGCCGTCGGGCGCGCCCTCGTCGAAGTTAGCGAGGGTGAAAAGCCCGGAGAGCACGTCCGGCGGAGCGAAAAAGACCACGGCCTCCGGCTCATCACCGTTGGCCAGCGCGTCAAAGCTCTTGAAGACCAGGTATTTCCCCGGGGCCCGGAACCCCGACCAGGCCTTCAGCATCTCCTTCACAAGTTCCGGGGATTTCTTATACCTCTCCCCTTCCATTTTATGGGGGATACCGCATGAGAGGAAATATTCAAAATCAGGCCGCACCTCCTCCCGGAAGCCGGTGAACCTTTTACCGCCGAAACAGCCTATCGAGTCGGCGTCAAAGCGCAGCGTTTCTCCGGCCCTGGCCCGGGCCAGCACGCCGATCATGCACTGGTGGCCCGCAGGGGGATTTACATATTCCGCTCCGGGGGGCTCATCCGTGTAATAGAACGCCAGCGGCAGTTCCGCCCCCGGGAAATATTTGCTCCAGCCAGCCAGGAACTTTTCCTTTAATTTAACGTCCATAATGATCCTCCCTCCCGTTAAAGGAGACCGCTCCTTTCAGAATTTCCCGCGCGCAAGGCGCGGCGATCTTTATTCATTACCCTTACCCAAGGACATTCTCGCAGAGATAAAGGCGCAAGTCAAGCGGGCAGGCCGTGCAGTTTTGAAAGCAGCCACGCCATGTTCTCGCCAAGCACCTTCATGGTGGCCATTCCTTCTTTATCGTTCTCCACTTCGCCTATCGCGCGCCCCACGCCCATATTCCAGTAATTAGAACCCGGGATTATCATCTGGCTTATGGTAAAAAAATGGTTGATGGTGTCGAAAGCGTGCACCGCTCCGCCCCGCCTTACAGCCACCACCGCGGCCCCGGCTTTGCGCCTGAACAGCCCGCCGTTCGCCATGCTGACGTACCCGGCCCTGTCTATAAGCGCCTTGGTCTCGCTGCTCACGTCGGCAAAATAGGTGGGAGAACCGATGAGTATCCCGTCCGAGGCGCACATCTTCTCTATATAGCCGTTCAGCCCGTCATCCGGCTGTACGCATTTTTTATCCTTGTTCCTCACGCACCCGTTACAGGCCATGCAGCCGCGCAGCGGCCTGCCCGCCAGCTGAACGAGCTCCGTTTCAAAGCCCCCGGCTTTCAGCTCCGCCAGCGCCGTATTCAGCAGGATGGCGGTATTCCCGTCTTTGCGCGCGCTTCCGTTAAAAGCGGTTATTTTAAGCATATTTTCTCCTTTTACGGTCCCCGCCGTTTTGCCACAGTGAGGGGAGATTGCGCTGCCCGGGGCCGGACGTCTTTTTATTTCAGCGCGCCCAGGGTTTTCGCCTGCCCCTGAAGAGCTTCGCCGCCCGTTCAGGCCCGCTCTTTTCCACGACTTCTTTTTTTCAGCTCTTCTACGCGCCACTGGTTGATTATGGTCGGGTCGAGCTTTACCGCTTCGCGGGCCGCTTCCAGCGCCTTAGCGCGCTTGCCCATCTTTTCGTAGATCTCGCTCAGCTTCTCGAAACAGAACGCGTTAAGCGGGTCCAATTCCAGCATATGCTCCAGCGCCGCCGCCTCTATCTGCAGCGGCGACTTCGCCAGGTTCTTATGCGCTTTGGGGATCCTGCGCCGCAGGCGGCGCAGCTTTTTCTTCAACGCGGAGTAGAAATATATCCCGGACAAAAAAAGGATATTGCAGGCGGCCGCCGCCTTGGGCGAGCCGGGATAAACAAGCCTGTTCAGAACATAGACCGAGCTGAAGACCACCGACCCGACCATGAAGTCCACGGTAAATGCCGAGGCGTCCAGGCGCGAGGCTATCCCTTTCTTTTCAACGAGCCACACCGCCTCCACGCAGAAAGCCATGGCGGAAAACAGGCAGAACATTATTACGCCGAAATCCATCTCCGGCACGATCGGACCTCTTTTTGACCGCTGCTCACCCGGCTATCGGCCCTGAAGGCGGAAGCGCGGCGACCAGGCGCGCCAGTTCTACCGCCTGAAGGATAAGACCCTTCACTTCGGCTGCGGTAAGAAAGTCTTCTCCCGGCCCGCCGCCGGACTTTGCGCCCCGCCCCGCGTCGAACTCCATCTTCCCGTTATCCAGCCTGCAATAGCCCACCTTTCTGAAAAAATCCAGGAAAAGCCTCCGGCTGCCGTCCGCGGAGAAAAAAGTCTCTATCATCCCGGCCGGGGCGCCGCGCACGGCCAGCATATCCGCCCATTCCCAGGCGGAAGACTCCAGCTTGGGCGGAAGAAAACCGAGCGGGGTCTGGAAAAGGGAATCGGAGCCCACGTAAAAAGAAATGCCGGCGGGATTAGTAAGCTCTACGAAAAACACGTATTGCTCTGAACGCGTCCCCCCTCCCCCCCTTGAACGGGTTTCCCGTCTGCTTACGCTCACCCTGAACCCGTCGAAATCACCTTCCATCTCCACGCGTTCAGAATCCGTAAGGGCCAGGCCGCCCTTCACTTTAAGCCCTGCCCCGGCGGCGAGGTCTCTCTCCGAGTCCTCGGCCATCCTGGTTTTGCCTAAAATGGCCATCACTATGCCGGCCAGAAGAGCGGCAAAAGGTACGACGGTCCGCGCGTTAACGCCGCCTCCGGGGAATTTAACAAAAGCGTAGCCGCCGCCGATCGCGAGCACGATCCCTGCGATGAATATTAAACCGGCGGAAGAATCTTTTTCCATCAAGCTCTCCTTCCCTCACGTCTAAAGGTGACCGGCCCGCCGCCGGCCAGGGGCCGTAAAGTTCCCATGTTCAGAGTATAACGCAGCTTCGGGGAAAGCGCAAGGGACAGGGGACTAAGCCTTTTTAACTTATAGCGCTTTTGTTATTATAATGGTGCCGGTTTTTACCGGTCACGGGACTCGGCTAACGTCGTAAACGTCGGAGGAAAGGACGGCAGGACTTATGTTTCTCCGGGGATCAGATCTTTCAGCGAAACCGAACGCCGGTTCTTTTTACAGACCCGCCCGTGGAGGTCCCCGCCGTGGCTGATCCCCCGGCTCCCGGGCTGAACCCGCGCCTGGCCAGCCCCTGGCCGCGCCGGCTTAAGCCTTTATACGTGCGCCTGATCTCCCCGGAAGAGATCAAAAGCTGGATACTGCATGAAGACGGTGAGGTTCTCGTAATAAACAAGCCCGGGGATGTGGTCTGCCACCCGTCCAAGGCCGGCCCGTGGTCCAGCCTTGCCGGCGCCGTGCGCGGGTACACGGGGCTTCCGGCGTCGCACCTGGTCTTCCGCCTGGACCGCGAGACCAGCGGCGTGGTTGTGTTCGCTAAAACTTCCGCCGTTGCCGCGCGGCTCCAGGAGGCCGTGAGTTTACACAAAGCAGGCAAAACCTATCTTGCCGTAATGACCGGGGAATTCTCGGAACCGGTCACTGTGGACCAGCCGCTTGGCGACGACGTGAACAGCCGCGTGCTGGCAAAATTCACGGTAAGACCGGACGGCAAGCCGGCTATAACGCATTTCACCCCGCTTTCCCATGGCGGCGGCTTCACGCTGGTCCGCGTCGTCACCGAAACAGGGCGCAAGCACCAGATAAGGGCCCACGCCCGGTGGCTCGGGAAATCCCTTGTGGGCGACAAGATCTACGGGCCGGACGAGCGCCATTTCCTGGATTTCATAGATAAAGGCTGGACCCCGGTCCTGGCGGAAAAGCTCCTGCTCCCCCGCCAGGCCCTGCATTGTTCCGCGATAGATATGAGGAGCGCGGGCGTCGCCCGCGTGTTCACGGCCCCGTTCCCGCCGGACCTGCTGGCTTTCTGCGAAACCCGCGGCATAGCTGTCCCGCCGGGGATGTGAGCGGAAAAATACCGCGGCCCCTCCGCCGGTCTTCACGTCCGCGACGGCCCGAATCTTCCGTCCCCCTGGTTCATTCCACGTCCGCCGGCTTAACCTGAAAATTGCAGTTGCAATTTTCCGCCCGCATAGCGGCACAGCCCCGCGTCTTACCCCCCGGTGAAGAGGCGGCCCTGGATATTATAAAGTTCAGCCCCGCTTTTTTCGGTCCATATTTCGGAATAGTCGAAATGCAGGCCGTCCACTTTGATGGTGGTCTTTATATCCACGTTCTCGTTATAAGCCTCGTTAAGGGTTATAACGCCGCCCTCATAGGAACCGGCGACTTTCCCGTCCTGGTCCAGCAGCTGCGTTCCCTTTTTGACGAAACGGGCCGGCTCCGTGGCAAGGCCCACCACCGAGCAGTCGAAATAGCCGCCCTTACGGAAAAGATAAGCCGCCCCGTCCTCGAATTCCAGGCTCATGTCGCAGCGGGTCCCGGAACCCTGGTAAGTCCATTCGCCCCAGCCCAGCCACTTGCCGGTCAGGCCCGCCGGCGCGGAGGCTCTGCGGCTGCCGCCCACCACCGGCATATACTGCCCGGTGGAAAGAATATAGCCTGAACCGTTATAGACCGCCGGCACGAACTGCCCCGTGGACGCGTAGATGAACCCGCCGCCGGCAGGGATGACCACCTCCACTTTGCCGGTGGTCTGGTCAAGAAGCAGGAGCGTACCCTTGTCGGGGGACGCCGCAGGAACCGCGGGGACCCGCGCGGGGGCGGTCTCGACAGCCTTTGCCGCCGCCATACCCCCAAGCTGCGAAAGCGCCGTAGTCTGCGCGGCCAGCAGGGCCGGAAACATTACCGAGACCATAAGAATAAAAGTTTTCTTCATTAGCACACCTCTCCGGATCATCGGATAAAATACGCCGGTCCCCCGGCCTATCATGATTTTAACAAATATCTGCAAGGCCGCTGTTCCTTCCGCCGCACTCCGCGCCGGCCCTGGATATTGAAAGGATATAAAAGGCCGCGGCGCGGTATTTAGCCTCAGACTTCTTTGTCCAGCTTGAACCTTACCCTCAAGATCCCGTTCCCGAAGCCGGTGGAAACTATCTTTACGCGGCCGATCTCGCCCGTGGAATTCACGTGCGGGCCTATGCACGGGCAGGCGTCATAATCGCCTATAAGTATGACGCGCAGCCTGTCCCCGGCGCCTTCCGGGAGGCGGCCCAGGTCGAGTTTCTCCGCGGCTTCTTCCCTGGAGACGAAGCTTTCCCTCACCGGCAGGTCAGCCGCGGCCGCCTCGTTCACCCGCTTTTCCAGCTCGGCCGCTTCCGCCGCCGTAAGGTCCCTGTCGAACTTGTAATCGCACTTGGATCTCTTCTTCTCTATATGGGAGCTGAACGCGCGGCCGCAGCCGAACATGCGCACCATGGTCTGGTTCAGCAAATGCTCGGCGGTATGCATCCTGGGTTCGGAATATTCTTTCATTGTCCCCCGGCCTGCGGAGCTTTTTCCGCGGCCTTCCCCGGTTTGGAACGCGCGTTCGCTTTCCGGCTTTCAGAGATACAGGCGTCAAGGGACAGGTTCCCGGCCTTTTCCAGTTTCCCGGTTTCAGCCGCCAGGATCTTCAGTATCGCGTCCCAGTTAGCGGAGCATTTGCCCCCGCAGGGCGCGGCGCCGGTCTTATCCTTGCCGGAGGCGCAGCACTCCGCGAGATGCTTTTCAGCCTCCGCCGTCTTCCCGGCCAGTATTTTTTTCTTCGCGGCGTTCCGCTCGCTGCCTTTAACGCATTTCCGGAGTTCGGCGCAGGATAAAAGCCCGTTCCCGGCGGGAGAGCCGCCATGCCCCGCGTACTTCACTCCCGCGCATTCGGGCGACGGGGGTGTAAGCCTGCCCAGGTAGTACGGGGACAGACCTCCGGTGTACTGAACGCAGAAGCACCTGCTCTGGAGCGCGTTTGCAGCGCCCGGGACCTTATCTTCGGCAAACGCGGGGCCGGCCTTGGCTGCCAGTAAAGAACAAACGCCCAGGAACGCATAAAGTATTCTCATAATATCCCCTGTCTTACAGCCGCCGTACAATAAGAGCCCTATGAACCTCCGCCTGTTATTTTTTCTGCGGAGGCGGGGGCGGCAGAAGCATCGCCTTAATATCCGCTAAAGCGCTTTCCAGCCGGTCCAGCCTGCCGGCCAACTGCGCCTGGCTATCGCCCAGTGAGCCCAGCAGCGCGCGGACCTGGTCGAGCTTCTCTCCAAGAGGCTCGGGCAGCGCGGCTTTTTCAGGTACGGCGGCCGCTGTTTCCTGCGGCGGCGCGGACGGGGTTCCGGCGGCGGACGGCGCCTCGGGCGGCTTTTCGGCGGACTTGATTTCTGTTTTCGGAACCTGTGGAGATAAAGGAGTAGGAGACATGGCCGGTTCATCAAGTACCGGTTCAGCTATCAACGAACCCCTCATGGTCAGCGCCAGCGGGGATTCCGCCGCCGGCCGCGAGGGCTCCGCAGCGGGGGAAGCCGCGCTAAAGGCGGCCGCCACTTCCGGATAAGCGGACGCTTCTTTCCAGCTGTTGGTCTCGCCTCCGGCCTGGAGCTCCGGGCAAAGAAGCGACGAAAGGCTGAAATCAGGGAGCCCCTTCAGTTTTTCTTTTTCGCAAGGCCCGCAGACTTCATTGTTGATGTAAGCCCAGTATCGCATAAAACCCTCCGCGCAGCGTTGGAACGGCAGATGCGCTTAATGATTTCAAGAACAGGCATCAGGCGGTTCCATAGCCGTACCGCCGCAAAAAACTCCGCCGCCTTACGCGCCGGAACAAAAACGCCGAGGACCGCGCTTCAGCGCCGCCTTGCCCTTTTTGTCGACCTCCTCCGGGGCGGTGCTAGTTTGGCGTTTATTTCAGCGAGTGCCTGGTCATAAGCGGGGCTGTTCTGCCCTTTGGCTATTAGATATTCGTACGCGGCCTTGGCCTCCGGATAAAGCTTAAGGTTGAAACAGGTTATCCCGAGTTTCTCGTGCAGGCGCATATCCGTATTCGAGCCCTGCTTCACAAGCGGCTCCATCTCTTTTATGAACGGATAAGCCTTGTCGTACTGCCCAAGCCCCATGTAAGCCTCGGCCCTTACGCTGTCGGCGCGCGCCTTAACGGAGCTGGTGTCGGCTTTCAAGCCAAGGCTCTCGGCTTTGGTCAGCGCCTCCAGCGCCGCGGCGAACTGGACCGGGCCCAGAAGCTCCGCCTTTATCAGGTACAGTTCCGGCTTTTCGGAGCCGGCGGAGATGGCCAGCTCTGCGTATTTCAGCGCGCCCTGCAGGTCCCCCGTCTCATTAAGGTCGTAAGCCAGCAGTTCGTAGGCGCCGCGCTGTATCTTGGGCGGAACTCCGGCCGGCAGCGCCGTTATCTCTTTAAGGTCGGCTATGCTTTCGGCCTCCTTCCCGGCGTCGCTGTAATGGACAGACCGCTGCATCAGGCAGGCCGCCCGCCTTTCCGGGGCCGTCACGTGGGCCAGCAGCTTGGTGCAGGCCTCTATAGCCCCGGGGCCTTTAGAATTAACGCAGGCCTTGCTCAGCGAAGAATAGTGGGAATAGACCCCGAATACAGCCCCGATGGCGATGAGAAGAAGAACTCCCGCGCCTATCAGTATTTTTTTCAGCATGGATAACGCTCCTTTTTTATCGAACCGGACACCGATAATGCCGGGTGCAATACACCCTTAACGTTTTTCCGATAAACCCCTCCGCGCGGCGGCAAATTAAGCCGCGGCTCTTTTTATGGCGGCCCTGGCCAGTATGCGGGTCGAGTCCAGCAGCGGCAGGTCGGTATCCGTCCGCGGCCTCAGCAGCAGCGGTATCTCGGTGCAGCACATGCCCACGGCGTCGCAGCCTTCCCCGCGGAGCCGCGCTATCACCTTAAGGAAATACTCCCGCGCCTGCGGCGTAACCCTGCCTTCCACCAGTTCGTCGAAAATGAACCGGTTTATGCGCTTCCGCTCGTCCTCTTCCGGTATCAGGTGTTCTATCCCGGCGGCCGCGAACCTGGCCGGGTAGACCGGGCCTTCCATAAGGAATTTAGTCCCGAGCAAAGCCACCCGCCGGCAGTTCAGCCGCCCGGCTTCCGCGGCCACTTCTTCCGCTATGTGCAGCCACGGAAGCGGCGAGCGCCCGCGGAACAGCCCGAAGCTCTGGTGTATGGTGTTATCCGGGGTGATAAGAAAATCCGCTCCTATCCTGGCGAGTTTTTCCGCTGAAGACAGCATCAGGTCCGCTACGCCCTCCCAGTCGCCGGCTTCTACGAACCGCATATAATCGGAAAAGGGATGCGTGTGCATGCTGACTTCGGGGTGGGCGTATTTTTCCCCCGCCAGCGCCGCAGCCTCCGTGCAGACGGTCTGGTAGCACAGCGCCGCCCCGGGCGCGCTGCAGCCTACTATCCCTATATGTTTGAATTTCATTTTCACGTCCCGCCGCCCCGTGACGACATCGCTCTTATACCCGCACCAGTATTCTAGCAAAACAGCCCGCGGCCGCCTTTTCAAAAATAAAACCCTTTTAGCTCCGAAATAATGTCATACTATAAGGGTAGTAACCAGAACTCAAGTTTTTGAAGCCTATTCT
>JAJZVJ010000045.1 GCA_021845705.1 bacterium | reverse complement strand
GATCTATAGAAGGGGCCCGCTCCGTGGAGGCCTCCCTGCGCACGCACGCCGCCCGCGGGGAAAAAAGCCTGACGCTTTACCGCGGGCTGCTGAAACTGATGGATAAGTTCGAGACGCAGGAAATGCTGAAGGTCATTATCCAGGAAGAGCGCGGCTACCTGGCCGCTATCAAGGAACTGCAGGCGGAACTTAAAGGCTGAAACAAAACCAGGATAAAGAGGACCGTCCGCCGAAAGCGGGCGGTTTTTTTATCTCAGGGGCGCGGCAGGCTCTCCAGCTCCAGGGCCAGCTCGTCAGGGACCAGGGCCAGGACCTCGCTCATGGCCACGCTCTTGTCCGAGCGGAGCGCCAGGGTCAGCGCCACTATATGAAAACTTTTCGCCGGGTCCACGCCGGCTTTCAGCCCCTCCAGGAGCCGGGGGAATTCCCCTTCCAGATAGACGGGGACCGAAGGCATCCCGCTTTTCTTAAGCGCGTTCATCGCGGAATTGATCAGCGAATTCAGCACTATATTTCCCAGCTCCAGCAGCATGACCTCTTCCGTAGGCGTGGTGACAGGCCCGCGGGGGAAGGAGTAGCCCATAAAGCACTTGGAGATGCACTCCATGTCCAGCGGGTCGAACATCATCATCGCGGTGAGCGGCAGGCCGCTGAGACTGAAATAAACCGCGGCGGCGTTGGGATTCTTGAAATCGTGATGTTTCAGGGCTTCCGCTATCGTCCCGCGGGAAACGCGCGCGCTGAGTATTTCCCAGGTTCCGGCCGAAGTTTTAGCAAGCCTGAGCAGGCACTTCCGGAGGCTCTCCTCCGTTATTCGCGCCAGTATCCCGCTGGGGTTGTCAGTCATAATGCTCCAGGATCCGTGCCTATGGTCCGCTTCGCGCCGCCGCCCGCCCTCAGGCGGCTTTTTTAAGGACCTCTTCGAGCTCGCTGTAGGAAAAAGGCTTATGCAGTATCGCCGCCGCCCCTTTCTCAAAAAGCTGTTTGCTTATCTCGTCCTGCTGGACGGCGGTGACCATGACCACTTTAGCCTGGGGGTTTATCAGCTTTAGCTCCTGCAGGACCTCGAGGCCCGTTTTACCGGGCATTATCATATCCAGCAGCACCAGTTCCGGGCCGAGCTCCTTGTAAGCCTTTATGGCCTCGTCCCCGTTGGATGCCTCGCCTACCACCTGGTGAAGCATCTCTTCAAGGACGTCTTTTATCATCGCCCTCGTCAGTTCATTGTCGTCCACTATAAGCACTTTCATAGGTCTCCCGTTTCCCCCGCCGGTTCAAGGGCCCGCAAACCGCGTTTATCAGATTATATTATAAATACGGCGGCCGCTAAAGCCGCCCGGCCGCGCCTAAGACGGCCCCGGCTTTCAGCAAAAAATTTCTATCTTCCGTATTTATGCGCGGCATCGGACAATTCCGGTTCCGGGAACCTGCCTGCCGGGCCGCCCGTAAAGCGCAACTCCGCCCGGAGTTCATGCCCGATATTTTAACTAATACAGCGCCGCCGCGACCGTAACGCCGCAAGGGACATTCCCGGCGCGTTGAAATAAGAACAGCCGGCAAAAGCCGGCTGTTCTTGTTCTGGCGGCGCCGATCACCTGGTTATGGTGATAAGGGGCGTGTTGGGCACTGAGGGGCGGCAGCCGTGGAACGGCATATCCATCCCGGGGAAGGGAGGCGGACCGAACGGGTTGGAGTTAGATATGTAAGAGCCGTCCCTGCACTGGTAAATGCAGCTGTAGTTGGTGTCCATTACCAGGGGGCAGGACTCCTGGGCGGACGCGGATTTGTCGCTCACGGCGGCCTGGACAGGGCCCTGGGGCGTGATCTGGAAAACGTCCAGGATCCGGTTCACAGAGTACTTGTAGACCGTGGAGACGGGCTTCATGCTAAGGAAAGAGCCCCAGAGGCAGACTTCGAAAACTTCTTTCTGCTCCGGCTTGAGGACGCGCGGCTGGGTAACTACTATCTGCGCGTTAGCGCTGTAGTTCCGGAAAGACGGGGTGCAGATCTGGCCGACATAGGGCCCCATGTTCTGGCAGTCCTGGTCCTGTTCCTGGCTGGCAAGGGGAACCTGAGCGGAGGCCAGCGGGTCGGCCGCGCCGAAAGTGATCTTTTTGCAGTCGCGGGTAATATTTACCGGCGTGGCGAACTTGGCGGCAGGGATGACCGCGGAGGAAGCCTTGGCGTTTTCCACGGCGCTCTTCACATCCACGCCCTGGTCAAAATTTACTTCGGCCCCGGCGATCTGCACGAAGGCCAGAACAACCGCTAGCGACATTAATTTTTTCATTATTACTCTCCTCGAACCGCAATTTGGCTGCGACCTTAGTGAATGTTCCTGTTACTACTTTAGCAATTCAGGTAACACTTTCACTAGGGTCTTTGGACCTACAGTATTCTTGCCCGAAGGGCCTATTTCCGAGTTGGCCGCTCCCAAGGCTAAAAATGAGGATCTGGACTAAATGGCGGGGGCACCCTGACAAAGAAGCCTATTTCTTATACTGAAGTTGCTATAACTCCCGGCCTACCGCTATAATACAGGGGCGGCGGGCTTCCCGCGGCTTTAAAATGACCACAAAACATTCCCGCACGGACAGCGACGATATCCTGGTGATCGGGGGCGGCCCGGCCGGACTGATGGCCGCGGGCCGCGCCGCCGAACTGGGCGCGCGGACCACGCTGATAGAAAAGAATCCTCACCCGGGCCGGAAGCTGCTGATCACCGGCGGTGGCAGGTGCAATGTCACCAACAGCGCGGACCTGAAAGGCTTTATAGCGGCTTTCGGCGGGAATGGCAAGTTCCTGTACCGCGCCCTGAGCGTATTTTCCAGCGAAAATCTGACCGGCTTTCTGAAATCTTTCGGCGTACCCACCCGCGCCGACCCGGACGGGAAGGTCTTCCCCGCCGACGATAAAGCGCAAAGCGTCCTGGACGCGCTGCTGTGCTATATCGGCCGCGGGAAAGTCAACCGGGTCTTCGGCAGGCAGGCAGCCGGGATCCTATTGAGCGGCGGCTCCGCGATAGACGGAGTGGAACTTTCGGACGGGAGCGTACTCCGCGGCAAAAAAGTAATAGTCGCCACCGGCGGGCTCTCCTACCCGGGCACGGGGTCCACCGGGGACGGCTACGCGCTCGCAAAACGCTGCGGCCACACCATCGTCCCCCTCAGGCCCGGGCTGACCGCGCTTGAATCCGACGAGCCTTTCATAAAGGACCTGCAGGGCCTGACGCTGCAGAACATAACCGTCTCCGTTCTGGTGAACGGCAGGAAAGCGGCGTCCGGGAAAGGCGAGATATTGTTCACCCATTTCGGGGTATCCGGCCCCAGGCTCCTTGTCCTGAGCGGGATGGCTTCGGACGCGCTCGCCGTACCGGGCAACAAAGTGGAAATTTCTTTGAACCTGAAACCTGACCTGTCCCCCCCCGCCCTCACCGCGTCCATCCAGGACTATTTCGCGGCCAACGGCGCCAAGATGTTCGCAAGCTATGTCAAAGCGGCCCTGCCTGGTTCGCTCGCCGCGGTATTCGAGCGCCGCTGCGGCATAGACCGCGCCAGGCAATGCGCCTCCATAACCGGGGCGGAACGCAAGAAAATAGCGGAAATGCTGGGAGATTTCAGGCTGCATATAACCAGACCCCGCCCCATACAAGAGGCCACCGTCACGCGCGGGGGCGTGGCCCTGGCCGAAATAGACCCGCTCACCATGGAGTCGCGGTTAGTTCGCGGGCTTTATTTTTGCGGAGAAGTCCTGGACCTGGACGGGATCACCGGCGGGTACAATTTGCAGGAAGCTTTTTCAACCGGCTACCTGGCCGGCCAGTCAGCCGCGGCGCACGGCTAACCCCAAAGGTCTTCCAGCGACAGCTGGTTGTCCGGAACCGGGGCGGCGGCCTTCGCCCGCGGCATCCTCGGGAGAAGCTTGCTCAGGAACTCGATGGTCCTGGCTTCCCTGGGCCGGCTGAATATCTCTTTAGCGGGACCTGTCTCGACCACCTTACCGCCTTCCATGAAGATCAGCCTGTCCGCGATGTCCCTGGCGAAGGAGATCTCGTGGGTAATAACCAGCATGGTCATCCCCTCGTAAGCCAGTTTCCTCATCACGCCCAGAACGTCTTCCTTCACTTCCGGGTCCAGGGCGCTGGTGGGCTCGTCGAAGAGCATGACCTCCGGCTTCATGGCGAGGGCCCGCGCTATGGCCACCCGCTGCTGCTGGCCGCCCGAGAGCTGGGAAGGGTAGAACCCGGCTTTCTCGCCGAGGCCGACTTTCTCCAGGAAATCCATGCCCAGCCTGCCGGCGTGGGCGGCGTACATGCCTTTCACTTTTACAGGGGCGAGCGTAATATTCTCAAGGGCCGTCATATGCGGAAAAAGGTTGAAGCTCTGGAAAACCATGCCGACGCGCATCCGCAGCTCGTGCCGGCTTTGTTTCCAGGCCTTTGAGGAGTGGTCCGAGGCCGCGTCTATAGTCACGCCCGCCACGCTGATCTTGCCCGAATCGAAAACCTCCATCTGGTTAAGGCAGCGCAGGAGCGTGGTCTTGCCGCAGCCGCTCGGCCCGATGATGACGACCTTCTCCCCTTTGGCCTGCCCCATGCTTATGCCGTCCAGCACCTTGTGGCCCTTGTACGATTTAACCAGGTTCTTAACGATGATCATACGCGAGTTTTTTCTCCAGGTGCCGCGCCGCGAGCGAAGCCGGGTAGCTCAGGCCGAAATAGATGGCGGCCGTCATCAGGCCGAGGCCCATGTAATTGTAGGTGGCGTTCGCGAGCATGCCGTACATCTTGGTCAGCTCCACCATGGTGATGACCGAAACCAGCGAGGAATCCTTGAACAGGGCGATAAAATCGTTGCTTATGGGCGGGATGACTATGCGCATGGCCTGCGGCAGCACCACGTGCCTGACGGCCTGCATCCTGGTCATCCCGAGCGACAGCGCGGCTTCCATCTGCCCGCGCGGGATGGCCTGTATGCCGGCCCTGTAGTTCTCGGCCTCGTACGCCGCATAATTCATGCCGAGGCCAAGTATCGCGGCTATGAAGGCGCTCAGTTTTATCCCTATGTTCGGAAGGCCGTAATACAGGATATAAAGCTGTATCAGAAGCGGGGTTCCGCGCACCACTTCCACGTAGGCCGTGCTGAGCCAGCGCAGCGGGGCCGCGCCGAACAGCCTCGCCAGCGCCAGCGCGAGCCCCAGGCCCACCGCCAGGACCATCGAAATAACGGAAAGTTCCACCGTGATGACCGCGCTCTTGAGCAGCATCAGCAGGTACGTCCCCCACGGCAGGCCCGCGGCTTTGTTCTCCTGCACCACCGCGTCCTCTTTGCCGTAGCGCTTCATCCTGGCATCCATGCTGTTTTCCCACATGCCCCATTTTTTATAGATAGCTTTCAACTTCCCCTCCGCCAGCAGTTTGTCGATGGCGCTGTTTATGTCCTTAAGGAGGGCCTCGTCGGTTTTAGCGACCCCTATCCCGTAATAACCGTAGGCGAAAGGCTTGCCGGAGAATTTCAGTTCCGCGTAGGGCTTGGCGTAATAAAGCGCTATCGGGTAATCCATCAGCGAGGCGTCCAGCCGGCCGTTCTTCAGGTCGCGGCAGGGCTCCGAGTTGCCGGCGTACGAAACTATCTTCACCCCGCCCATCTTTTCAAGCAGGCGCTGCGACATGCTGGCCGAAAGGACCCCTACGCTTTTTCCCTTCAGGTCCTCCTGGGTTTTTATGTCGTTCCTGTCTTTAGCGGTCACTATCTGCTGGCTGTAGATGTAATAAGGCTTGCTCATGCCCACCTGTTTAAGGTGCTCGGGGGTTATCTCCAGCCCGTTCATTATAAAGTCGAAGCTGCCGCGGCCCAGCGCCGGGATAAGCCCGTCCCAGTTGTTCTGCACCATCTCGGCCTTCACCCCCCACTTGGCGGCCAGGGCCTGGGCGAGGTCCACCTCGAAGCCGATAAGCTTGTCCGGGTCCTTAGGGTCCGGGAAAACATACGGGGCTCCGCCCTCGGCGTCCGCACCCCAGCGGAACACGCCGCGCGCTTTTATCTCTTGCAGGGTAACCGCGTGCGCGGATAAAGGAAGCGCCGCGACGAGCGCGGCGAAGAGAACGGCCGCCCCAAGACATTTTTCAAGATCTTTACGGCCAAGCGGCGGGATGGCGGGTTTTATGCGGAATTTCATTGGGGATAGCGCGAATTTAATTGTATATATTAGCATTCTGCGGGAAACTTTATATAGGAGAAAATCTTTAACCGCAAGTCCGCCACGGTGGAACGCGCAAGCCCGGGAGGCGGTCCGCATTTCTGACCGGCAGGGACCTGGATGGAGGGGCCTTGCCAATTCCGGAACCCTCCGCTATACTATTGACATGTCAACAGCCCGTTCCAGAACTATCCCGGAGGGGACCCCTATGGCTAAATTATTTTCCGCGTCGGCCTTCGTTCTTATTTCCTTCTTCTGTTCCGCCGCAAGCGCCGGGCAGGATGAAGGCGCTATCTCGCTGCTGGACCGGTCCGGCGGTTCCGGCATCTCCGCCCCGGTCCCACCAGCCCCGGAAGCCCTGCCGGCCTCCGGAGCGCAGGCCGACATGAAGCTCTGGAACGAGTACATACACAGCAACTTCGGCGGCAACCGGGCCGGAGCGGAGCAGCTTGACGCGAAAGGCGCCCCCGGCGAGGCCGTTGAAACGGTCGACCTCCCGCCCCTGCTGAACGCCAGCTTTAAAAGCGCGCTGACCTTCAGGACCTCCGGCAACACCGTCCATATAAGCGGGGCGGAAGCCATGAACTGCCAGAACGGCGGTTCCTGCTCCTCCAACGATAAATACTTCCTGTTGTTCACCACCGACGGCGGGCAGACCATTTTTGTCAGGGCAAAGGACGTGGCTAACGCGCTTTTCATGAGCGGCAGCAAAGACATCATTTTCCCCGGCGACGGCGAAAAGTACAGGGTAAAGCTCAACGTAAAGCTGACCAGCCCCGGGCAGAGCAGGCTGAAGATAGAAGGGCCCGGCAAAACGGCCGTCGACGTCTCGCTTGACGACCTTACCGCGGCGCTCGCCAAAAAGGGGCATGCGCTTAACGTGGGCGCCCGCCACAACCTTTACTATAATTCGGCCGTGCTGCAGGACTCTTCCGGCAACGGCAGGTTCTCCGCCGAAAAGGTGCTGATATTCTCCCCCCGCGGCAGCGATCCGAACCAGACCGTAAAAGCCTCGGAGATAAACTCCTCCGGCGTGCTGCTTCCCAAGGTGGAAAAGGATTTCGGGTTCCGGATAGTGAACGAAAAACTGGAGATCTACAAGTTATAGCCGGCAAAAGTCCGGAAGCAAGAAACCGCCCGGGAAGGCGGTTTTTTGTTTTCCCCGGTCCTCAGGGCGCGGTTCTGCGCGGACCGGCTTTACCAAGCAGCCAGGCGGCCGCGAAGCCGAACAGCAGCGGGTCCAGCGGAAGGCGGTAGCGGTCATACCCGGCCACGAGAGAGGTAAGGGAAAGCGTATAAAATATCAGGGACAGGGGAAGCAGGAGTTCCAGCTTCCCTTCCGGTCCTGCCCCGCGCCAAAGAAGCAGCGCCCCGAGCGGGGCGAGTATCCAGACTATTAAAAAGAGGACCAGCCTGGGGACGAGATTGACGGCTATCGCGGGCCAGTCCCTGGTCCGCAGAGCGGAGCGGATATCCCGGAAATAGGCCGGCCCTTTCCCTCCCAGCCGCCCGGCCAGTTCCATAACGGAATTAGGCGAGGTGGTTATATTGACCAGGTTGCGCAGAAAACGCAAAGAGGCGGCGCCGGGGTTCCTGAGGACCGTCTCCACGCCAATGCGGGTCATTGCCGCGCTGGTTTCCGGCAGGGAAAGCCCCATAGTCTTACGTATATTGGCCTCGGCCTCCAACGGGCCCGGGCCGGCGGCGACTATATCCCGCACCTGCGAAAGACGCGGGTCCGCCCTGTATTCTTCCGGAGTGGAGGGTATCACCAGGTCCCGGGTGGACCACAGCGTGTTGACCCCCTGGTTCAGCTCCAGCCCGAAAAAGCCCGCTTCGCGCTGGTTCCGCACGGCCCAGGGGATCAGCAGCACGGCCACGCCCAGCGCGGACAGCAGCGCGATGCGCGCCTTCTCCTTAACGGCCGTGGTAAAATACGGCGTAAAGGCCAGCGCCAGCGGCACGACCCAGAAATATTTCATCACCGGGCGGACCATAGAGCAAAGCCCTATGGAAACCCCCCACAGGAAAAACGCGGAGCCGGTGCGGCGCTTCAGCGCCCAAAGCCCGGCCAGCAGCATCAGCATCGTAACAAGCGCGAAAAGGCTGTCGGTCAGCAGCAGGACGCCGTTGAAGACGGCGTTGGGGTTAAGCGCCGAAAGGTAGCCCGCCGCCAGCGCTACGCGGGGAGTGGAAAAAAACCAGAAGAACAGAACGACGCAGAATACCGTCAGCACCGACATCAGCAGGTCCGAGACGGCCAGGGACCTGGCCGCGTCGGGCCCGAACACCTTCATAAGGCCGGCGATAAGAACGTGGAACAGCGGCATCCTGTAAGCGTACGGGGCGGGTTTCCCCGTAATGAGGTCCGTATCCGAAAAACTGCCCGTGCGCGCCAGCGTAGCCGAAACCTCCATATAGGAAGAAGTGTCCGGTTCGGACTGGGGGCCCAGGACCAGCAGCGGGCCCAGGCGGCAGGCCGCCGCCGTAATAAATATCAGGACCAGGTGCCGGTAAAGATTTTCAGGGAGTTTCATAACTTAGCCGGGGACGGGACACAGCGGAAAACGAGGTCGAAACGCCAGTGGCGGCGCAGGACCGTCACCTCGAAATAACGCTCCAGCATTGCCCGCCACTCGTCAGCGTTGTAGGAGACAAGGTGGTCATGGTGCCACATCCTGCCCACGGTGCCGGACCAGATCTCCCAGATCAGGTTCCAGAGCGGGCTATTGTCCGGGGTGCTTACCACCAGCACGCCGCCGGGCTTAAGCGCCCTCTTTATCTCGGCCAGGGCGGCCGGCACGTCGTTGATATGTTCAAGTATTTCCATCGCCACCACGTTGTCCAGCTCCCCGTCCTTGAACGGCATGGCCGTAACGCTTCCGCGGAAAAATCCGTACGGCCCCTTAATATCCCTCAGGTCCAGGCCTACGGCGCCGGGCCTGGCGAGGAAGCGGAGGAAAGCCTGGTCCGGCATGCATTCGCAGGGCCTGCCGCAGCCGATATCCAGGGTTTTTCCCGGGCCCAGCATGGCCTTTACCTTTAAGTAGCGCCCGGTGTGGAAAGCCATCCGCAGGCGGTTAAGCGGGGAGATCCGCGTCCAGAAAAGAATGCCCACGGTGTAGAGGGCCCTGAAGATCTCGTTCTTGGATATCTTGGACGCCCCGAGCTCGCGGTCGATGAACCTTATCGGGACCTCGCCCACCCGGAAATCCAGCCGCTGGAGCTTGTAAAGCATTTCTATAAGGAAGGAGTAGCCGTTGGAAAATATGCCCCCCAGGTCCGCGGTCCTAAGCGTAGAAACTTTATAGCAGCGGAACCCGGCCGTGCAGTCGGAAGCTTTAAGTCCCAGCGCGGCTTTGGCGAAAAGGTTCGCGCCGCGCGACAGGAGCCTCCTGTGGAAAGGTGAATTTTCCGCGCCCCCCCCGCGGACGTACCTTGAGCCTATCACGATGTCGAAATTTTTCGCGGCTTCCATGAGGGAAGGTATATAGGAAGGGTCGTGGGAGAAATCCGCGTCCATGGTGACGGCGAGGTCCGCCCCTTTTTCCATGGCGTATTTCAACCCGGCTATATGGGCGGTGCCGAGCCCGAGCTTCCCCGCGCGGTGTATCACGTGCAGGCGCTTTTCCCCGGCCTTAAGCCCGTCCAGCAGGGCGCCCGTACCGTCGGGGGAGTTGTCGTCCACGACCACTACTCCGGCGGAGACCGGCAACGCGAGTATCCCGGACGTCAGGGCGCCTATACTCTCTTTCTCATTGTAGGTGGGGATAATGACGAATACTTTCATTATGCTGATGCGGACAATTACGTGCCTCAGGATCAATTCTATAAAATTAACAACGCCGATACCCGGACAAAATAAAAACACTTTCCACGGCGCCCTCCCCGCCGCAGGTACGTGTCAGACGCCGACCCTCTTGTCGATGACCTTCCGGATCTTGCCGGTGCGCTGGATGCGCTCTATGGTGTTCGGTTTCAGGACTTCTATGGCCGGCATATCCAGCCAGTTCAGCCGCACACTTTCGTGCAGGTCCCCGCAGCTGCTTTCTATCTCCCGCCACAGCCTGGCGGCCAGCTCCGCCGAACGCGCCAGCGCGGCGGCGTCCTTGACCTCGACGCGCAGCCCGAGGGTGTCCTTATGTCCCTTCTTCC
>JAJZVJ010000044.1 GCA_021845705.1 bacterium | reverse complement strand
CGCCAGGTTCTCGATATCCGCCTTGACCGCGCCGGCCTGCGCGGCGTCCCATTTGGCGTAAAGGTCTATCGACGGCTGCAGCAGCGCGGCTTTGACGGACCGCACCGGGACCGCGGAACTGGCCCGCCTGAGCTCCTGCCGCCCGAAAACAAGAATACCCGCGAAGACCAGCGCCGCGGGAACGAAGCGCAGTATTTTTTTGCGGGTTTTAGCCTGATAAACCGCCACGGAAGCCAACAGCGCTCCGCTTAAGCAAATGGCCGCGCTTAACCCGTAAACCCCGGTAATGGAGACTATCTGGATAAGCGCCGGATAGTCCCACTGGGTGTAGCCCAGCATGAACCACGGGAACCAGACCGCTTTAAGGCTTAAGTACACCTTGCCGTATTCCAGCAAAAACCAGCCCAGCGCGAACAGATAAGGCCAGTGCTTAAGCCCCGTCCTTTTAAGGCTGAACCCGTATACCGAGATAAGGATGAATTCAAGCGAAAGGACCAGGCTCAGCGCGCAAAGGCCCAGGGCCGAGACAACGGGTCCCACTCCGCCCGCCCGCATGGTGGGATAGATCCAGTAGAGTATGCCGAGGTAGAACAGGGAACCGCAGGCCGCGCCGCCCGCCGCGGCCGCTTTGACGGTTTTAGCCTTGAGTATGTAGTAAGACAGCGGCGCCAGCGCGAACCAGGCCAGCCACCCCTGGTCGAACCTGGGATAGCTGAGTATAAGCAACAGCGCCGTCAGGAAAGGCAAAAGCGCGGACGGTATTTTCTTCAGCATCCTTTAGTTCTTCCGGAAATCCCCTGAAGCAATTTCACAGCCTGCCGAGGGGCCGGGTTAGCAAAACCGTCGTTGAGCCCGCCGCTTGCATAAGCGCGGCGGGCGAATACCGAGCGAGGCCACGGTGTGGCCGAGCGCGTTTTGCGTTCCGGCCACCTTATCAGTCCCACCCGGTCCGTCCGGCAGGCCCCTACCCGTTCACCCCGTGGCACTTCTTGTATTTCTTCCCCGAGCCGCAGGGGCAGGGGTCGTTGCGCCCCACCTTGGAGTTGGCGAATTTGGAAGCGGGCTTGGGCGCCGCGGCCTGGGGGGCCGCCTGCGCCTTGGCGGGCGCGCCCTCCACCGCCACGGGCCGCGCCGCCGGGCGCGGAGGCAGCTGTATGCGGAAAACATATTCCACCATCTGGTCCCGCACGCGGGCCAGCATGCTCTCGAACAGGGAATAAGATTCCTTCTGGTACTCTATCAGCGGGTCCAGCTGGCCGTAAGCGCGCAGCCCCACGCCTTTTTTAAGGTGGTCAAGCTCGAAGAGGTGGTTCTTCCAGACATGGTCCATTATCTGCAGCAGCAGCACGCGCTGCAGTTCCGCGAAGTCGACATTGCGCTCGGCGAAATCGCTGAAGCGCCCCTGGTACGCGGCGTCCACGCGCTTCATCACCTCGTCGACAAGCACCGGCCGCGTGAGCCCGTGCACCTCGTCCGGGGTGTAGTTAAGCTCGAAGCCCGCGGTCTTCTTAAGATAGATATTCAGGGCCTCAAGGTTCCACAGCTGGGAGGCCTGGTCCACAGGCGCGTTCAGGTCAAGCTGCTCCTGCACGGCCTCGTTGACCATGCTTTTCACGCGCTCGGCCACGCCCACTCCGTCCAGGATGGCGTTGCGCAGCTCGTAGATCGCGAGGCGCTGCTTGTTCATTACGTTGTCATAGTCAAGCAGCTGCTTGCGGGCGTCGAAGTTCATCCCCTCCACGCGCTTCTGCGCGCCTTCTATCTGCCGGCTGACCAGCGCGGACTCTATAACCTCGCCCTCTTCCATGCCGAGCTTCTCCATTATCATGGAGATGCGCTCGCTCCCGAACAGGCGCATCAGCTCGTCCTCAAGCGATACGTAAAAAACCGAGGAACCCGGGTCTCCCTGGCGCGCGCAGCGGCCGCGCAGCTGGTTGTCTATGCGGCGGCTTTCGTGGCGCTCGCTGCCCATTACGCACAGCCCGCCGGCCCCGGCGACATACGCGTGCTCGCTTTCCTCCGGCGGGTTGCCGCCCAGCACGATGTCGGTGCCGCGGCCGGCCATGTTGGTGGCTATGGTGATCTGGCCCTTGCGGCCGGCCTGCGCTATGATCTGGGCCTCCATCTCGTGGTATTTGGCGTTCAGCACCTGGTGCGGGATGCCCTTGGTGCGCAGCATCGTGGCGAGCTTCTCGGATTTTTCTATGGAGCGGGTGCCCACCAGCATGGGCTGGCCCTTCTTCCACCTTTCCTCTATTTCCGCCACGATGGCGTTGTTCTTTTCGCGCTCGGTGCGGTAAATGCGGTCCGGGGAATCCTTGCGCACCAGCGGCCTGTTAGGCTGGATCTCGACCACGTCCAGGTTATAGATCTCCCAGAACTCGTCGGCCTCGGTCATGGCGGTGCCGGTCATGCCGGAGAGCTTGTTGTAAAGTTTGAAATAGTTCTGGAAGGTGATGGTGGCCAGCGTCTGGTTCTCTTCCTTGATGCGGAGGTTCTCCTTGGCCTCTATGGCCTGGTGCAGGCCGTCGGACCAGCGGCGGCCCGGCATCAGGCGGCCGGTGAACTCGACCACGATCATTATCTCGCCGTCCTTCACCACGTACTCCACGTCCTTGCGGAACAGGTGGTGGGCGCGCAGGGCCTGGGTTATATGGTGGGCCCATTCGGAATTAACGTCGTCGTAGATATTCCCCACGCCGAGTATTTTCTCGGCCTTGTGCACGCCCTCCTCGGTCAGGTTGGCCGTGTGGCTTTTTTCGTCTATGATCGCGTCATGGCCCACGCCCAGGTCCATGCCGTCGCGCTTGGCCTCTATCTCCTCTTTTTCGGTGATGAAGCGCACGTTAAGAAGCGGGATCACCCGGTTGACGATGTAATATTTGTCGGTGGATTCCTCGGCGGGGCCGGAGATGATGAGGGGCGTGCGGGCCTCGTCCACCAGGATGGAGTCCACCTCGTCTATCACGGCGTAATTGCGGCCGCGCATCACGCGCTCGTCCTTCTCCATCACCATGTTGTCGCGCAGGTAATCGAAGCCGACCTCGTTATTGGTAATGTAGGTTATGTCGCGGTTGTACATCTCGCGGCGCTCTTCGTTCTTCATGTCGTGCTGCACGAAGCCGACGGTAAGCCCCAGGAACTCGTGGACCGGGCCCATCCACTGGCTGTCGCGGCGGGCCAGGTAGTCGTTGACCGTCACCACGTGCACGCCCTTCCCGGGAAGGGCGTTGAGGTAGCAGGGGAGAGTGGCTACCAGCGTCTTTCCCTCGCCGGTGCGCATTTCGGCTATCTTGCCCTGGTGCAGAACTATTCCGCCCACCAGCTGCACGTCGTAGTGGCGCATCTTCAGCACGCGCTTGGAAGCCTCGCGCACGCAGGCGAAAGCCTCCGGCAGCAGGTCGTCCAGGGTCTCGCCCTTGGCGAGCCTTTCCCTGAACTCGTCCGTCTTGGCGCGGAGTTCCGCGTCCGTAAGTTTCACAAATTCGTCTTCCAGCGCGTTTATCTGGTCCACCACCGGCTGGATGGTCTTCATGGAACGCACGCTTTTAGAGCCCATGACGGCTTCAACGAGTTTTTTAAGCATAGTGCCTATATTAAACAACTTTTAAGCGCGCTTATAAAGCGGGGCCAGCTCCCGGCGAATTTTAATATAATTATCCCGGACCATGGATGAGAAAGAGGACCTGCCCGACAATATCCCCTGCCCGTACTGCGGGGCGGCCAATCCGCCGGAGAGCGAGTACTGCGGCGCCTGCTATAAAGACCTGCACATCCCCGGCGAAGTGCGCGCGGAGGCCAGGGCCCGCAAAATTATCGCGGAGGCTTCCGGTTTCCCCGCGGCTGGCGCTCCGGCCGCGGAAAAACGCCCCGGCGCGCGGTTCTGGGCCAGGGCCGGGATCATCGCCGCGCTTTTCCTGTTCTATACCCGCTGGCTGACGAAAGAAAATTATTTTTCTCCGCTGGACTTCGTGAACCTGGCCTTTCACGAGGCGGGGCACATCTTTCTCGGGCCCTTCGGTCACTTCATCATGATGTCGGGCGGCACCATCTTCCAGCTTCTCATGCCGGCGCTCTGCCTGGCGCATTTAATGCGCCGCGGCGCCAACCTGGGCTGGCAGCTCTGCCTCTTCTGGCTGGGCCAGAACCTGCTGAACATAAGCATTTACGCCGGGGACGCCATAAAGCAGGCCCTGCCGCTGGTGGGCGGCGGCGACCATGATTGGACCTACCTTCTGACGGAGACGGGCCTGATAGCCCATACGGCCGGGGTGGCCCGGTGCATTTTCTGGGCCGGTTCGGCGGTGATATTTTACAGCTTTTATTTAATCGGCAAAGACGCCCAAACCCGCGAGGCGATAGAATTAGGGAACTCTCCGCTGGGAATACCGTGAAACAATATTTTATCTACACCGGATAGTGCGGGGAATGGTGATGAAAAGGACATCACTTATAGATTTGTTGAATCTCAATGATTTCAGGCTTGACCGATTGAAGTGTCAAGACCTGTAATTATGTTTTGAATTTTGGCCGGACAGGCCTGATTCAAAGTGAGTTCCCTTTTTTTATTGCCTAAATCTACTGTTTACCCAAGCAAATCATATCTGAAAAGTTCACGACTTAGTATTCAATCAACTAAGATGTTACCGAAAGGGTTTCCTCCTTCCGGGAAACATTTATGATGAGTCCTCATGTCAGATGGGAATGCATGAAGATGGTATATGAGCGATGTTACCGGGCCGAAGACTGGGCCGCCGACAACGACGCGCCGCTCTGGAACCCGGCGCGCGCCCACTTATGTATAATTTAGCCTGCCATACTATATGACAAGCACCGGCAAGAATATTGCACATATCATCTACCAGCGCGTGCTAGGGGAACACCCGGGCGAAAGCGCCAGGGAATTCCTCAGCCACCTCAGCTGGATAGGCGCCAGTTTCGCGCTCGCAAAGGTTATCTCCAGCCTGGTGGCCATCTACGCCGGAAGGGTGCTCGGCCCAGAGGAATACGGGAAGATAAACGTACTCGTTTCGGCCGGGACCATGATCTCGCCCTTCATACTGGCCGGCATACACTACTCCATAGTGAAATACGGCGCCAGGAATGAAGAGCGGGAAGAGGTCTTCGGCACGGCGTGCGGCATTTTCCTGTTGTTGGCGTTCTTCATAAGCGCTTTGGTCTTGGCGTTCAGGTCCCCGCTCTGCTCTTTTTTCAGCATAGACCGCAGACTTCTGCTGCTGGCACTGCTTTACGCTCTGGGGACCAGCGGTTTTTTCGTGGTCTCGGCCATGCAACAGTCGCTCGGCATTTTCATAAAAAGAGGGTTGAGCGAGATTGCCATCAGCCTGCTTATCGCTACCGGCTTCTTCCTCGGGCTGTTCCTGCTGGGCAGGGTCTACGCGGCCATGGCTTACGCCTATATCGCCGCCTTTGGGCTGGTGGCCGTTTTCTGGTTCTTTAAGATAAGCGGCGCTCCCAGGCTTTCCCTCTTCAGCCGGACCCGCGCGCAAACCATGCTCGAATACGGCTCTTATTATTTCGGGGCCGGGATAGGCTCGTTCCTGGTCCTGAACGTGCAGAGCCTCATCCTAAACTCTTATCTTTCGCCAAAAGAGGTCGGGGTTTACTCGGCCTATTATACCGCCAGCATCGGCGTCTCCGGCTATCTGGGCTACGCGGCCAACACTGTGCTCTTCCCTAAAGCCGCGGCCAGCACCAACAGAAGACGCCTGTGGGACATGGCCATAAAGAGCTGGAAAAATCTTTTTTTCATCGCAGTCGCGCTGCTTTTCTGCACCGAAGCGACCATCCTGGCACTCATGGGCAGGCGCCAGTACGGCATGGACCCCGTACTTATGGTGCTTTTCGCGTTCTGCGGTGCTCTGATGCTCGTACAGAGTTCTATGTCGCAAATACTTTTTTCAGAAAGCATAAAAGCCTCTAGGCTGGCCCTGTTCATGTCCCTTGGCGCAGGCCTGATTAACTTCGCCGCCTGCCTGGCGCTTATCCCCCTTCTGAAAACGGCGGGCATAGCTGCATCATTGATCATCACTTACTCCGTACTCCTGGCGTGGCTCTGGAGATCGGCCGATCCATACCTGGGGAGGTCCGCCGGCAATGAGTGAAGAAAAACTGTCAAAAAAAGAATACTGGGACGAGAACCTTGAAAAAGCGGAACTGCCCAGGGTCAACACCGGCGCAGACTACCACTTTAAGGCCACAATGGATTACATCCACGGTCCGCTGACCGCGTCCGGAAAAAAGACATTCATCGAGATTGGCTGCGGCTCTTCGGGCTGGCTGCCGTATTTCCGGCGGCGCTACGGGTTCGCCGTCTCGGGCCTGGACTATTCCGAAATAGGCTGCAGGCTGGCCGAAGAGAACATGCGGCTGCTGGGCCTGCCGTGCGAAGGGATAACCTGCGCCGACGTCCTGAAGTGGACCACCGGCGAGAAATACGGCGTGATCTTTTCCTACGGCGTGATAGAGCATTTCAGTGAGCCGGAAAAAGTGGTAGGGATTTGTGCCGGGCACCTGGAAGAAGGCGGCCTGCTGATCACGCTTATCCCCAACCTGCACGGACTGCCTGGTTTTTTATCAAAAACGGTAGCACCGGAAACGCACCAGATGCACAAGATCATAACCCCCGAAGAGTTAACCGCCATGCACTTGGCAGCAGGCCTGGAGAACGTCAAGACCGGCTACGCCGGAATTTTTTCCCTGGCGCTGATCCCATGGTCGCGCAGCAGGTTCTTCCTGCTGAAAGAAGGCACCCTCAGGGCGCGGATCTCGCTGGGGCTCATCAACCGCGCCAACAGCCTTGTCGCTGGCGTCCTGAGACTCCTGCCCGGCCCGGTATCGAAGCTGTTTTCCCCCTACATAATCGCCGTGTTTAGGAAACCCAATAAAACCTTTAACCCCTCCGCCTAATTTGCTTAAATTAAAAATCACTGGCGATTCGCCCTTCACGGCCGGACCCGCCAGTTCCGGAAAACATTCGCACGCTGCCTAAAACATGCATTCTCTGCCCAAAAAGATCCTCTCCGCGTGGCCGGCCAAAAGGGCCGCCGCCAACCTCTTCCCTAAAAGAGGCGGACCTTTGTACCTAACCTGCGTTATCCATTCCGAGGCCGTCCAGGACGCGGTTGTTTTCAATAAACTCCTTTCCTTCTCCGAAGGGCTCACTTTCAAACCCGCGCTCTGCGTGATGACCCCGGCGAACCCTTACGTGCGCAAGGACATGAAACTGCGCGGAGTAAGCGAGAAAGAATTTGTCTACCGATTGCGCACACTCTCTAAATATTACGAGATCGGCCTCCACGGCCACTGGTGCCGGCCGTTGCCTCAGGGCACGCCCGCGGTTCACCGCAAACCCGGCCGCCCCACCCGGATTGAGGAAGCCGGGTTCGAACTTACGCTCGACGACCCCGCGGCGGTAGAACAACAGTTCCTCGCAGAGCGCTCCTGGCTGACCTCTAACTTCGGCACACCACTGGTCTATTCGGCCGGCTGGTGGTTCTTGGACGGCAGTATCCTGCGCCTCCTCGACAACTGCGGCTTCGCCGCCGACTGCTCGTTCAGGTACGGCCAGCCGGACAGCTTCGGGAACACGGCCCTGCAGGCCCAGGCTCTCCCCCCGCCGGGCCGGCCTTTCGGCCTGCCGCCCTCCGGCAGGGTGATAGAACTACCGAGCCTTTCCTATCTCCACTGGAACTGGTGGAGCGTAGTGAGGTCGGCCCTGCCGCTGCTGCGCAGCCGGGGAGGCCCCCTGTTCGCCTCGCTCCCACTTCATGACTATAATCTGCTCGATGACGGGGGTAAGGCCGCCGTCAATATCGCCCTGCTCTCGGAATTCGGAAATGTACGCTGGCTGGCCGTAACCGCGGCAGCGGTCCTGGCGCGCGCGGAACTGAAAAAATGAAAATATACCTTGTCTACCCGTACCTGAACGCCCCCTACTTTTTTCCGCCACTTGGTATAGTCTGCCTCGCCTCCTACCTAAAAGCCAGGGGGATAGAGACGGAACTCATCGACTTGGTCTTTTCCTCCTCATACGACCTCTACACCAACAGAATAAAACTCTCACCTCCGGACGTCGTTGGCATTTCTACGCTAACGCTGACCTTGCCCAACGCTTTGGAGATTGCAAAGATTACCAAGAGCCTGTATCCTTCCTGCAAGGTGGTGCTTGGCGGACCCCACGCCACGGTGATGCCAGAAGAGTCCCTGGCGGACGAGAACGTAGACTTGGTTGTGCTCGGCGAAGGCGAAGAAACCTTTACCGAACTTATCCGCGCCCTGATACAGAGGACAGGCCTGGAGGCGGTTAAAGGTATAGGCTTCAAATCGGGAGGAAAGGCGGTCTTCACCGAAAAGAGGCCGTTCATCCAAGACCTAGACGTCCTCCCCATACCAGACCGCTCGCTGCTCCCGACCTTCGAAAAATACCTGTACAATCAGACCAGCTTCCCGTTCTTCATGCCCCCCGGCATAATCATCGTCAGCCGCGGCTGCCCGTTCAAATGCACTTTCTGCCAGCCGATGCTTTCCTGCCTCTACGGCGAAAGGGTGCGACTCAAATCTCCCACGAGCGTGGTGCGGGAGATAGAGTACCTGATCGATACCTACAAGGTCAAAAGTATCTATTTCACCGACGACACTTTCTGGGCTAACCCGAAGTGGGCGCACGAACTCTGCGCACTGATCAAGGACCGCGGCATAAACAGGAAAGTCTACCTACTGGCCCAGACCAACCTGGCGACACTGGACGAAAGCCGCATCCGTGTGATGAAGGACGCCGGCTTCGTCTACATGGGCTTCGGGGTGGAAAGCGGCAATCCCACAATCCTCAAGGTGCTCGGAAAAACGCATAGCCCGGAAAAGGCGCGGGTGATCTTCACGCTCTGCAAGCAATACGGAATAGTGTGCTCGGCTAATTTTATAATCGGCAGCCCGGGTGAAACTCCGCAAACCCTCCAAGACTCGATAGACCTGATGACGGATATAAAGCCGGACATGAAGGACATACATTACCTCACCCCTACCCCCGGCTCCGCCCTGTACGACTACTGCGAGAAGGAAGGCATGCTCAAGTACGCCAAATGGAGCGACCCAAACCGCTACACCCCCAACCTGCTGAAACTGCCTAACCTCGGTGAAGGCGACCTGCAAAGGGCCTACCACCGCATGAACGAAGCCTTCCTCGAAGGTAAATCTCTCTGCTCAGCACACCCGCTATGGCGAAAATATATTTGGTCCGTAGCTGCCGCCACTAAAAATACGCGGGCAGTCATGCGGGTCTTCGTCTTGCAATACATGATGATGAACAGCCTTTTCTGGTTTAGGTTCTGGACGAAAGTGCTTGATTTGAGGGATTCGCTGCGCGGCAGAAAGCGGTCGCTCGAGGACTGAGCGATCCGGCGGCGCGGTTTTCAATATGAAAAAGAAAATCCTTTTCGTAGCCTACTCCATATGTGGCGGCGGATCGGAGAGGCGGCTGGCTTCCATACTGCGCGAGCTCGACAGGGAGAAGTTCGAACCGCACCTCTGCGTCTTCAGCCTCACCGGTGGAGAGAAGGATGCGCTGCCTGCGGACGTCCCGTTGCACCCGCTCCCCGCCGCCTTGCGTCCCGCCTCACTTTCGCTAATCTGGCAGCTTTACAGGCTAATATTGGGACTAAAGCCGGATAAAGTATTCTCAGTGCTTTGGGGAGTTAACGTCATAGCGGCGGCCGCGGCGAAACTGGCCGGGGTCCCAGCCGTTCTGAACGAGGCGACCACGCCGTCCGAAAGCGTAAAAAGGCTTCCCTTACCTTTCCTTAGAAAAAAGATGATCTCGTTTTTTTACCGTAGAGCCGAGAGGATTATAACCGTATCGGAGTTCGCGAAAGCGGACCTCGTGAACGTTTTCGGCGTGCCGGCAGAGAAGATAACCACCATCCACAACGGCGTGCGGGTCGCAGAGATAGGGATAGCCGCCCGGGAGTACGACCCGGGCGCCACAGGGTTCGTACTGGGCTGCGGCGGGTTGAACTGGTGGAAAAACTACAGCCTGGCCATAAAAGCGCTGGCCGGAGGGGCGGGGCCAGCGCTGATAATACTGGGTAAGGGCCCACTAAAAGAACGCCTGCAAAAAGAAGCGGCAGAAGCCGGGGTAGAACTCTCCCTTCCCGGCCACAAAGAAAATCCTTATCCATACTTCAGGCAGGCTGCGGTTTTAATACTTACGTCCCGCTACGAAGGTTTCCCCAACGTACTGCTGGAGGCCATGGCCTGCGGGACGCCGGTAATCTCCGTGGACTGTCCTGGCGGGATAAGAGAGATAATAGAAGACGGCGTCACAGGACTTCTGGTCCCGCAGGATGACCCAGTGGCCCTGTACGCAGCGATAAAAAGAGTTACCGG
>JAJZVJ010000043.1 GCA_021845705.1 bacterium | reverse complement strand
GGCGGAGCGGCAGCGCGGAATCAGGTAATATTGTCGCTGAAACCGTCTGGTCAGATTCCAACTTGCCCACGACAGCGGCTATTGAGTAGTGGCAAACCGTATCATTTATAAGCCCAGTAAGAAGATAGGGACTTGTGACTCGGGCTACTTTTTGCGTAGAAGACTGCTGCCAATACAAATTATACGATGTCGCCCCTGACACCGGACTCCAGGTTATTTCAACAGCACCGTTGCCTGCTATTGCGGAAACAGATGACGGCACAATTTTCGCTTTTTTATCCGCAATATTTTGGTCCAACTTTTCGACCTGTTTTTTTACCGCACTAGGCATACCGAACTGTAATCCGGCGTTGCCTACGCCATAACAATATGCCACTACAAGAAGAATAAACAGCATCTTTTTCATATTGTCACCTAAAAATAAAAATTCATCCCGGAATTAACTACAAATTGCAGCCCGCTTGAATTTATGGATGTTTTCTTGTCCGCAATTCCAATATATGCAGGACCGATATCGGCTTGCAGGGACAGTCCCTTAAATAGGAATATCTCTACCCCACCGAAAGCTTCAGCCGCGTAACCGGAGCCTTTGCTTAAATCACCTTTGAATGATATATAGTCCCCCTCAATACCCCAAAAGAATTTAAGCGGAGATGCCCCAGCCTTGAATACCCGGGGATAAAAGTATAAGCGCAGCCCACCTACCCCGATTTTATCCATGTATTGGGCTTTTAGCTCCGCCGCGAAGCCTTTGCTAAAAAACAAACGAAAATTAACGCCGGGGTAATTTACTCCAAAAGCATATTTATGAGTATTTCTGCTTGTTGGAGGTGCCGTGTTACTTACAGCGCCCTGTGCAAATACTTGAGAACTTTCCGGCAAAGCAACATCAACTAAACTATTCTGCTGCGCGCCGGCAACACCGGGCAGCACCGCGCCCAGAATCAGACCGACTATTATCTTTAGCCATTTTTCCATAAAGACCTAGATCTTCCTCTCAATATATTTTGCGGCTTCGGGGGCTTGGGAGGGGACGGTGGACGGGGCGCGCACTTGTATGAAGTCGGTCATTTTTCATGTCTCCGGTTTTGGCCGTTTGATGGGCGCGGAACGCGGTCGGCCGCCCACCTGTGCACAGATGAAAACCGGCATTATGCCCCCGCTAATATAAATAATGTTATAGCAGAACAACGACCATTAGTCAACAACGGTATTGGCTTGCAGATTATGTCGGCGGCCGGCACTTCTCTTCTACAATTAAACTCTGCGGGCGGCAGGACAGGTTTTGGAGGAGTAATGCGCGGAGATATTTATTCGCTTTTAGGAGACAGAATACGGGAAGAGCGCAAGCTCGCCGGGCTTACCATGGAGAGACTGGCCGAGCTGGCGGGAATAAGCACAAGTTTTCTGGCTTATATCGAGACCAAGGGCAGGAAGGCCAGCCTTGCAACCATACAAAAACTGGCGGAAGCCCTGAGGATCCCGGTGGCCAGGCTATTTGAAACGGCGCCGGGCCCGGAAAAAGACACAATTTACTCCGCCACCCGGCAGTTCGCCCAGCTTCTCCGCGACAAGAACGCCGCCGAGACCGCCGGCATTCTTGAAATGGCCAGATCCGCCGCCAGGCACCTGCGCCGGAAATAAGGGGCGGCGCACAGCTTTAGTAGAGGAAGCCGAAAAGATAAAGCGGTATTTTGTTGCCTGCGCCTATTTCGATCTTATCCAGAGCCAGATAGGCGTTTTTCATGTCCCGTATTTGTTTCGGGGTCTTGCTCTTGCCGCCAATCTCAAAAACAAGATTGTTGTTCACAGTGAAATCACCCGTTTCAGCGGCTGTTATGCGCCCGGAACCCGAGACTTGATTCATGAAAAACGTTTCCCGCACCGCTCCCTGCTCATCATCCAGCTTTAAGGCGCCGTTGATCGCGGCAAGCAGATTGGTATTCTCGAGAAAGAGTTTTGCGGGCTTTCGCAGCAGTTTATAACCTTTCCCTTCGCAATAGAGCGCGCTGATGATCCCGGCCTGCTCAAGATATTCGAGGTAATGGTAGACATACTCCTTGGAGATGCCCAGTTCTCTGCTCAGTTTGTCTATATTCGGAGCAAAAGAGGAGGCTCCGGCTATCAGCCACAGTATTTTTTTCAGCGCCGTGATATGCACGGGCTTTACATTGCCGATTATCGCCACGTCCTCGTAAAGCGTTTTTTCGATTATGTTCAGGACTTTCTGCGGGTAGGCGGCCTCGCTTTCAGTAAAGAACGGGTAATAGCCCGCGCTCAGATAATTCCTGAAATCTTTAAGAACGGTTATCTGCCCGGATATTTTCTGAGCGTGCTTCACATGGCCGCGCAAAATATCGTCCAATTCAAGCGCGGGGAACACTTTGCCTTCTTTCAGCTCCAGGTACTCGCGGAAAGAGAGGCCCTTAAGATCGCAATAGGCAAACCGCCGGGAAAGATCGGCTTTGCCTTTTTTCAGATCCAGGGAAGAGCTGCCGGAGACGAGCAGTTTTTTCCCTCTGAAGGTATCCACGATATTTTTAAGCTCAACCTGCCAGTTCGGATATTTATGAATTTCATCGATGATAAGCGCTTTTCCGCCAAAGGCGAAATATTCGGAAGCCATGTTGAATAGGCCCGCCGCCGCCGCCTCCACGTTATCCGCCGAGATGTACAGGCATTTTTCCACATCGCCGTAATGCTCGTGATAATACTGCAGGAGCATTGTGGTCTTGCCAACACCGCGAGCACCGGTCACGCAGATGGCATCGGATTTCCAGTCTATGCGTTCATAAAGATAGCGTTTGAAAGCGCGCGGAATATTCTTAACGGTGCTGTTATGTATCGCGAAAGGTTTTTCAAGCATTTTGGTCCACCTCCCATCGGTAAATCGTCTAGTATAGTCTACTAAATACATGACAAACAGTAAACAGCACTTTATCGCCTGCTCAGGGAAGCAAGCCCTGAGGATCCCGGTGGCCAGGCTGTTTGAAACCGCCCCCGGCCCGGAAAAAGACACAATTTACTCCGCCACCCGGCAGTTCGCCCAGCTTCTCCGGGACAAGAACGCCGCGGAGACCGCCGGCATTCTTGAGGTGGCCAGATCCGCCGCCAGGCACCTGCGCCGGAAATAATTTTAAGAACCGGGTTATTGCAGGGAATCAAGCACCACGTCCGGCGTTAACACGTTAACGCCGGTATTTCTATGGCCGCGCTTAGACCAGATTACGGGCACAATGCTCTTTCCGCGCAAGGCAAAAAAAGGAGGCTGGCACCTTTTGGCCTTTTTTAGGCCCGAAAACATCAAAAAGGTGCCAGCCTCCTTTTAGCCTGATTATTTTGTTACCAGGGAGCCGCGGAGTTCGGTGAAGAGGCGGAGATAATCTTTCAGCCGGCCGTAAATATCTTCCGCCAATTTTTCGTTATAGGTATGGACGGAAAGATTCCGGTCCTCCAGCATTTTCAGCCACAGGGGATCGTCGCCGATGAGGCCGAGGCTGAAGCCCTGCTCAAAACAATCCCTCGGGGAACGGCAGACTATGCCTTTGCCGCCCAGAAATTCCTTCAGGCATTTCCAGGAAAGCTCAAAGGTAAGTTCAAAGCGCTTGATGGCCGAATCGCGGTTGGCCACGGTGACGGGCGCGGCCAGGATTTCGGACAGGCGCTCCAGGGACTGGCTGAGGGAATTGAGCTTTTCCCCGTTATAAAAGTTTTGCATGGCGTAGAACCTCGCTGCGGAAGGCGGCGTCGGTTTTATTCAGGTCCACTATTTCTATTTTCCTCAGCGTCGGGATAGCCTTTACTTCGTCCCGCAGGCGGAGCAGTGTCAGATCGTCCAGCGGCTTGTCTCCGGACAGCCCTATGTCTATGTCCGAGGCCGGGCCCGCCGCGTCTTTGGCCTGCGAGCCGAAAAGATAAATCTTAAAATTCCCCTCCGGCAGACGCCGGCGCAGAACCGAAACTGCCTCCGCTATTATTTGCTGGACGGTCATTTTTTAATTATAACAAAAATCCGGAAAACTTATGCTCCCTCGGGCACCTGCCGCCAGGCGGGCCGCCCGGGAGCCCGTCCGGCATAAGGCTTTCAAGATCCGGCGGCAAAACGATACCCAAACCGCGCCAATGGCATAAAAGCGCGCCGCCCTCCGCCGTGTATGGGCGGGGGCGGCGAAGCGCCGGGGGACGGCCGGACTATCCCTGCGAGGGCCTGAACTTGGCCTGCTCCATGGCGAGCTGGCTCACGTGCGACAGCGCCTTGGCGCCGGAAGCGCCTTCGATCGCCTTGACCGCGATGTCCTGCACCTGCCGTTTGGCCTCTTCCAGGCGCTGGCCCAGCCCTTCTATCTGGCTGAACTGCCTGGCGGCGGTCTCTTCAAGCGTCTTTATTTTCAGTTCGGAAAGGCGCTTCTCGGTTTCGGCGTCCTTTCTGAGCACCAGCAGTTCCTGGGCATGCGCGGCTTCGGCGGCTTTGACCGCTTCCGCGACGGTCTTTTCGGTTTCGAGCCGGCTTTTTTCGGGGAACTCCGCGGCTTCCTTTCTCAGGCGGTTTATTTCCTCCTCCCGCTCCTTCAACGCGCTTTCGCGGGCCTGCCAGCTTTTTTCAAGGGCTTCCTGTTTTTCCTTGGTTTTCCGCTCCTGCTGCCGCTGGGCCTCATCACAATCGTCCTGCTCTTTTTTCCTTTCGATGTTTTTCTGATATTCGTGTTCTTCTTTTTCGCGCTGGCGCAGCTTTTTCAGGTTTTCCTCGTATTCTATGCGCTCCCGCTCGCGCCCGGACTCCTCCTCGTTCCACACGGCGCGGCTTTGCGCCGTCTGCTCTTCCAGTTCCCTGCTCTTCCGGGCGTATTCCTCCAGCAGCTGGTCCAGGGAAGTGGCGGCTATGTCTATTTTATGGAGCTTTTCAATTTCGTGCCGTTCAAGGGCGACCGCCTCGCGCAGGGAGGTTAAAAATTCCGTTTCGGCCGCCAGTTTACCCGAAAGCTAGGAAAGGGTTTTTGAAATTTCGACTCCGAGGGAGGAGATATTGAGGGCGATGGTTTCCGTGGTGACGTCCTTCAACGCCTCCTTCACTTCGTTTTCCCGCTGTCTTGCCATTTCCTCTATCTTGGGATTGAGCTCGGTTTTTTCCTGCTCGGCCCGCTCCCTGATTTTTTCAAACTCCTCCTGCACTTCCACCTTGGTTTTTCTTGCGCGGCTTGCGGTGTTCCTGGCGGCCATGACCCCTCCTTGATTTGCGATATTTTGCTGTCCGCTAAAGCTTGTTCCTGTTCCCCAGGTTATACACAATTCTTTCCCAAAAAACGGGGCCACTATTTTATTACGGTAAAACGGATATGGTTCGACTTTATGGGCTTGCCGTTCTGCAGAACGCTGAAGAAAACGCTGTGGCGGCCGGGCGCTAGCGCCCAGGGGACGCTTTCCCCCTCCCCGGCCGGTTTGCCGTCCACCTCCCAGCTTACCCGGCCGGCCGCGCCGGCCGCTTTAAAAAAGATAGCCTGCGCCGCGCGCGGGGTCTGCGGGTCTACGCGGAAAATATCCCCGTTGGCCGGGAATGCCACCGAAAGCCCGGCCGCGGCGGGAACCGCGGGAGCCTGGGCGGGCGGCAGATGCACGGCGCACCGCCCGGAAGGCAAATTATTCGCGGCGAAAACTTCGTCCATGGTGGCCGGGCAGAAAGCCGAAGGCGGAAGCCCGGACTCGGGGCAGACTTTTACCGTCCTTATGCCCGGCGGGCGCCTGAAAGAGGTTGAGCCGTAAAGCTTCTCAATAGCTAGCGCTATCTCTTTAAGCGCCGGCCCCGCACCGGTTATTCCGGAAACCTTGCGCATAGGGCTGCCGTCGAAATTCCCCACCCAGACCCCTACGGTCCACTCCGGGGTATAGCCTACGGCCCAGTTGTCGCGGTAATCCTTGGTGGTCCCGGTCTTGCCGGCGAAGGCGAAAGGCAGGTTGAAAGCCGAATTCACGCCGAAAGCCGGGGCCCGGGCCGAATTATCCGAAAGGATATTGGTAATAAGATAGGCCTCGGTGCGGCCTATGGCCCGGCGCGCCGGGGCCGCGGGGGTTTCCAGTTGGAACCGGGCCGGTAGCCACAACCCGCCGCGGGCCAGGGCGGCATAGGCGTTCACAAGTTCAAGCAGGGTCACTTCCCCGTTACCCAGGGCCAGGCCCTCGCCGTAAAATTTGGCCGTCTTATCCAGCGAAGAAAAACCGAAATCCCTGAGTTTTTCCAGGAAGGCCGCCACCCCTACCTTCTCCACGGTGCGCACCGCGGGCACATTGTAGGAACAGGCCAGGGCCTCGCGGATGCGCACCCGGCCGTGGAAGGTCCTGTCGTAATTCTCCGGGGCGTGGCCACCCGCCGCGTAAAGCGGGGCGTCCTCCACAAGGTCCGAGGGCCTGGCGCCTTTCGAGAAAGCGAGCGCGTAGAGGAAAGGCTTAAGGGCGGAACCGGGCTGGCGCAGGGCCGTTACCCCGTCCACCTGGCCTGAATCGGCGGAATTAAAGAAATCGCTGGAGCCGGCCCAGGCCAGTATGCCGCCGGTGGCGTTATCTATTACAAGCGCCGCGCCGTTGGTGATATGGTGGCTCGCGCCGATCGCCGCCAGGCGGCTTTTAAGCGCTTCCGCGGCGGCCCGCTGGGCGCGCAGGTCCAGGGTGGTCCGTATCGTGCCGGACGTTGAACGGCTCCTGACATAGTCCGAGAACTGCGGGGCTTCGAAAGTTTTTTCTTCCTCCCTTACCCGCACCTTTTCCCCCAGGGCCACGCGGTAGCTCTCCTCACCCACCAGGTTCAGGTCAAGCAGGCGGCGCAGGATAAGGCGCTGGCGGGCGAAGGCCGCGGAGGGGTTCCTGCGCGGATAGTAATTCACCGGGGATTTGGGCAGGCCCGCCAGCAGGGCGGCCTGGGCCAGGCTGAGGTCTTTGGCGGGAAGCCCGAAATAATCCCGCGCCGCCGCTTCCGCGCCAATAAGCCGCGGGCCGTAAGAAACCCCGTTAAAATAGCCTTCAAGTATCTCTTCCTTGCTGTGCCGGGCCTCAAGGCGCAGGGCGGAAAACATTTCTGAGAGCTTGCCTAAGATGGTGCGGGGGCGCGGCTCCAGCGCGCGTACCAGCTGCTGCGTTATAGTGGAGGCGCCCGATACGGTGCCGCCTTTCCTTGAATTCTGCCAGGCGGCGCGAGCCACGGAGCGGAAATCCACCCCCGGGTGCAGGAAAAAGCGCTTATCTTCGGCCGCCACGGTGGCCAGCACCAGCCAGGGAGAGACTTCCTGGAGTTTGACCGGAACGCAGACCGCCGCCGCCGCGGAAGCCGCGTAAGAGCGCAGCGGGGCCCCGTAGCGGTCGGTTATCTCAACGGAAGCCTGCGGCTGCCCGGCCCTGGCCTGCGGGGAGGCCAGGAGCAGCAGGATGGGAAAAAGCCCTGTCATAAATCTGATTATAGCCATTTTGTGAGTACCCCCTTGCTAACTTGAGCCTGTTTTTTGCTACTATCTAGGCATATCCGCTTTTCAAGCCTATGGCAGTGGGCCGTGACTCTTAAGCGGCCAGCTCAAGACTAATGGCGGTAAATTTAAGGAGATTAACATGGCAAACGCTAAATTCATGAAACCAGTACAGCCGGACGCGGACCTGGCGGCGGTGGTAGGCAGCACCCCCATCCCCCGGACCGAGATAATCAAAAAGATGTGGGACTACATAAAGGCGAAAGGCCTGCAGGACAAGGTAAACAAGCGCAATATCAACGCCGACCCCACCCTGCTGAAGCTGTTCGGAAAGCCCCAGGTAACGATGTTCGAACTGGCCGGGATCATTTCCAAGCACGTAAAATAAGCGGTCCTGCGCGGTTAAAAGAGCCTCACGTTAACCCGGGAGGCTCTTTTTTTGTAGGAAAGCGTGTTCTTCCCGTGTTTTTCGCGCGCTACCGCCCGGCCGGGCCGGGGAAATCCTGTAAGAACGTAAAACGTCCGTTTTTTGGTATTATGAATGAAACCGGCAGCGGTAAGCCGGCTTCCGGGGAAAATGCTCCGGAGGAAAGGAGATGGAGCCCATGAGGATACTTATTGTCGACGACGACCAGGCCAGCCTCGGCATGAACCGCCTGATAGTAGAGAACTGCGGGCACGAGCCTATTGGGATTACTGACAGTTTACAGGCGATGAAAATTATCTCCGACAATAAGATCCAGGTAGTTATCAGCGACTGGGTCATGCCGGGTCTGTCGGGGCTGGACCTGGTCAGGGCTTTACGCACCGATGCCTCCCGGCCATATGTCTATTTTATAGTCCTGACCGGGACAAAACTGGGGAAAATTAATTTCATGGAAGCCATGGACGCCGGGGCCGATGATTACATGGAAAAGCCGGCTAATAAGGATCTATTGCGGGTCCGGTTGCGGGTAGCGCAGCGGATACTCAGCCTGGATACGGAAGTCAATACGCTCAAGGCTCTTATTCCGGTCTGTTCCAACTGCCGGCGCGTCCGGCGCGACGACCAGGCGTATGAGAGCCTGGAGACCTACATCTCCAAGAATTCGGCTATCAGGTTCACCCACGGGCTCTGCCCCGAATGCGCGGAAAAACTTTATCCGGAATACAAATAGCCTGTTTTTTCAGACTTCATGATGCGCGAAAGAACCGAAGCCATAGCAGCCCATCTGGCTAAGATAACAGGATTGGCCTTCTCGCCGGAGCAGCTTTCCGGGCTGGAAGATTTTCTGCGCAAGCGGTTCGCCATTCTCCATATCTCCGACCCGGCCGTATACATCGCCCGGCTTGAAGACCCGGCCGAGTTCCTGGAAGCGGTGGACCGCCTGACCGTGAAAGAGACGTTCTTTTACCGGCATGAGGCGCAATTCGACGCTTTCATGGAGCATTTGCTTCCCGTTTTTCTGGCCGGGGCGGCCGGGGAGAAAAGACCGGTCAGGCTCTGGTGCGCCGGCTGCTGCACCGGCGAGGAGCCCTATACCCTGGCTATCCTGGCCGCGGAAGCCGGCTGCCTGGACCGCATCGAGATACTGGCCACGGATATCCATAAGGGCTACCTCGAAGCCGCCATGGCGGGCGTATACTCCGGGCGGTCGGTGGAGAAACTTTCACCGGATATACTTGAAAAATATTTCAGCAAAAAAGGAGAATCGTTCCGGCTCAGGGAGGATATCCGCCGGAAAGTGGATTTCAAATACCTGAACCTCGGCGGGACGTTTTTTCCGTCTTTTCTTAACGGCACGGCCGGGCTCGACGCCGTCTTCTGCCGGAATGTGCTCATCTATTTTGAGAAAGCCAGGGTCCGGGAAATAATAATCCGCTTTACGGAGTGTCTTCGGGACGGGGGCGTGCTGGCCCTGGGTCATTCGGAAATGCTCCCGCAGGACTGGCCCTTAGCCGTCCAGGCGGCCGGCGAGGCCTTTTTTTACCGCCCGAAGAAAGAAGAGCCGGCCGGGGCGCTGCTTCCGCCGGTGGAACCCGCGAAGCCGCAAAAGAGAATTATCTCCCCTGCGCCCCCGCCGGCCGAGGCGCCCGGGGCCCTGCTCCTGGAAGCGGAGAGGCTGGCTGACGCCGGCCGGGCGGCGGAAGCCGCGGTTCTCTGCAGGAGATTGATAAAAGAAAACTACGCCCTGGAGAAGGCTCATTACCTGCTCGGCCTGCTGGAGCTGGCGCGCCCCGAAAAAGCGCTGGAACATTTTAAAAAGACCGTCTACCTCAACTCCGGCCATCTTCAGGCGCGGCTGCACCTGGCGCAGTGCGAAGAAAAGCTCGGCCGGGCCGGAGACGCCGCCCGGGAGTACCGGAACCTCGGGCGCCTGGCCGCGGCCCGGCCGCCGGGAGAGCTGTTGGACGCAGTGGAAGGGATAACCTGCGGAATGCTCGCGCTCATAGCGGAAAACGCGCTGAAAAAACCTTCAGGGCCGGATGCGGAAAAAAACCGCTAAATGCTAAACTTATCGGATGGCCGGCCCGGCCTGAAAAAGCCGGCGTTACGGGAGCTGTGGCGCGCGGCGCCGGATAAACCGCGCCTTTGAATGCGCCGGAATCAACGGGGGAAAGTCTATGAATTGGTCCATAGAGAACAGGATAAAGGCGGGCCTGGGCATAGCTCTTGCGCTGACGCTGCTTACAGGCGGGATATCATACTACAACACCAGGCGCTTTGAGCGGTCCCGGGAAAGCGTGGATTACTCCTCCAAACTCATCCGTACCCTGGATAAAACGGAGAGCTTTCTGCAGGAGGCGCAATATGCCGTGCGGGGCTATATTATCGGCGGCCAGGCGCGTGACGCGGAGCTCTTTAATAATGCCTGTTCGCATATTGAGGAACAGATAGGAGAAATAAAAAAGCAGACCGCCGGCGATCCGGACCAGGAGAAGCCATCCCTGGAACTCGAGTCTCTGGCGCTGGGAGAAATTTCGCGGCTTAGGGCAGTGATCAGCGCGCGCCGGGAAAGCGGGGCGGAGGCAGCCAGAACCATCAGCGCGGGACGAGAGAAGGAACGCGCTGTTATTGAATTCTCCGAGGGAATGGAGAAGACTGAGGATGCGAACCTGGCGAAAGAGAAAGCCCTCTCGCAATCCCTGGCAAAAAGATCGCTCTTCATCATTGTTTTCCTATGCGTCGTAAGCATTTTAGTGCTGAGCGCTTTCGGCTCTTATCTGGTGCGCAGCGTGGCCGAGACTCTCAGGGACAACGCCGAGGCTATCAAAAGTTCCCTGCGCGCGGCGGCGCAGACGCTTAAGGGCTCCGCCACTGAACTGACCGCTACGGCGGAGGAACACCGCAGGACGGTCTCGGAGCAGTCTTCGGCCGTCAACGAGACCACCGCTACCGCGGCGGAACTTTC